>NZ_JAMZBE010000087.1:0-15063 GCF_024158645.1 Halomonas sp. 707B3 | reverse complement strand
CCATTGTGGCCGTGGGGACATCGCTGCCTGAAATGGCCGTTTCGGTTATTGCGGCGCTGCGCCGCCACGCCGATGTGGCCGTGGGTAATATCCTGGGGAGCAATATTTTTAACGTGCTGGGGATTTTAGGTATTTCCGCCTTCCTTCAGCCGTTACCGATTGCAGCGCGGGTAAGCCAATTTGATCAGTGGATCATGCTGGGTTCAGCAAGCATTCTGCTGCTGTTTCTCTACACCGGTATGCAACTATCACGCTGGGAAGGTGCCGCGCTGCTTGGTGGCTACGCGGCTTATATAGCGCTGAGCTTTACTATTTTTTAAGCAAACTGCTCGGCCGCGATGTGAACCTGATTACGACCGGCACTCTTAGCCTTGTAGAGGGCATCATCAGCTAGGCTAAGCAGTAATTGAGTATCGTCGCCGTGATTAGGGTAGGCGGCGATACCCATCGAGCTTGTGACGTTAAGCTGCTGGTCATCAGCTACCTCAATACGCAATTGCTCAATGCTACTACGCAAATGCTCAGCTCTGAGTAAGGCGATGTCGAGTGTGGCGCCAGGCATAATCAGCGTGAACTCTTCACCTCCATACCGACATATTAAGTCCTCACCTCGCAGCGCACGCTTTAATAGCTCGCTGACTGCCACCAGCACTTTGTCACCCGCCGAGTGGCCATGTTTGTCGTTGATACATTTAAAGTGATCAAGATCGAGCATAATCACCGCTAACGGCGTCTGCTCGCGTTTTGCACGGCCCAGCTCGCGCTGGATACTTTCTTCAAGGTAGCGGCGGTTATAGAGACCGGTTAGCGGGTCGCGTACTGATTGCTGCTGCAACCGCTCGCGCAATTGAATATTCGCCAAACTTAACGATACTTGCTCGGCCACCGCTTGGGCGAGCTGTTTGCGGTTTTCCCACTCCTTTTGGCGGCCCTCCCTGAGGCCAACATGTAGTACCCCTAACATGCTGCCATGGGCCGAAAGCGGCGTGCAGTAATGGCACCCCCCTACGTTATCAATGTGGGCACAAATAATTTCGTGATTTATCTGGCCGCTTATCTCATAAGGTTTGCCGCGCCGCAGCGCCCAGCAATCCCCTTCAGCCAAACGCTTACCTTCTATGGTGTCAGGCTGACCCCAACTCACCACTAACGGATAGTGTTCGCCTTTTTCTTCGTTTAAAAATAATGCACCTGACGTGGTAGTAAATAGGCTGGGTAGAATCGACTCTAATACCAGAATCGCCTCATCGCGACGGTGGCAGGATTGCAGCATCTCTACCAGATGATTCATAGCCAGCATCTCTTTTGTGCGGCTCGCCACCATATCATCGACTCGCTGGGCAAGAGAGTGGCGAGCTTTCTGCTCTTCACTAACCATCCTCTCCAACCGCTCGGCCATTTGATTAAACGCCCGGGCCATTTCTGCTAACTCGTCTTGGCCAATTTCAGGGGCTCGCGTACGCCAATCACCCTCGGCCATACGTTTAGCTGCCTGAGTAATGCCATTGACGGATAGCGAGGTGCGGTTAGCTAACAGCAACCACATCACCAACGCGGCCAGCACGGCGCTACCAAAACCTACAATGGCAATCAAATTTGCTCGATGACCAATTATCACGCTTTCCTGCTGTTTGCTCTGGAGCTGCAAATTGGCCGCTTCGGTCAACTCATTCATTAACAAACGGAAACTGTCTACCAGCTGTTTGCCACGCTCTAAATTCTCGACATCAGGCGTGCTGATGCCGTTTCGACGGCGTTCAATAGAGATCGTGGCTGCCTCGCGCTGCCAGCGCTCAAACAAATTACCTGCATTGTTGAGGCGCGAAAGCTGCTCTGGCTGGTCTTCAACCATTTGTACCAAACGGTCAAACATTAAGCTGAAAGAGGCGCTAGCCTGTTCATACGGTAAGAGAAACTCCTCCCTACCGGTTAATGCATAACCACGCTGACCTGTTTCTGCATCTACAAAGCGCAATTTTAAGCTGTTAGCAGAGGCAATAATGGCTTGTTGCTGCAGCATTTGCGAAGAGGCACTGAGACTACTCTGTAGCGCCAGATAGAGTGCCACGCCGCTGGCTAGTGTCATACAGAGAGGAATCGCAGCCCCTAGCAACATCTTTACAACAAACGTACGACGCATACGCGTTAATCCTTAGCGAAGCAGCTCAAGTCAACCGCCATCAATTTTGCTGAGACTAACACGCTTGTATGTAACAGTATGAGGCACTTCCTTCTTAGTTGATAAATAGCTATGCCGATCATTCCTGGCGTATACCCTCAGGCAACTCAATGCCTGTTTCGTCGTAGTAACGCAGAGCTCCAGGGTGAAGGGGTGTGCTCAAATGGGCTAAATCATCTGGTGATACGCCCTCCCACCAAGCGGACTGCTCAGCAAGGTTAGCCTTCTGCTCCCAGAAACCTTTAGTCAGCAGATAGGCGGTCTCGTCATCCATTTTTTCAGTGGCATAGGCCATCACTGGAAGTGACGTGGTGGTGACGCTATCAGCAATGCCGGGGTAGGTGCCCCCCGGAATGATCTGGCGTACTGCGCCGGTAAGAGCAATTTGCTCATCCGTAAAGCTCACCAAGGTAATCGGCACTAAGGAGGCGGTTTCCATTACATTGGGCGTAGGGAAAGAGCTAGCGGTCACATAGGCGTCAATTTGACCATTGCGTAGTGCTTCAGCCCCGTTGGTGATGGAAGCATCAGCAAGCCGAACTGTGTCTTTTAAGTCAAAGAGTTCAAAGTAGCGCGCCGCTTCACCTGCGCTGAATGTGCCTCGCCCAATCAAAATGTGCTTCTCTTCCAAGGCATCAATGGTCGTTGTGCCGTCGTCTCCTGCCATAACAAAGTGCATCGTCAGCGATGGGACGGGGAAGAGACCTCGAATAGTGTGAAAGTGCCGGTGATCTCCACCGCTAAACGGTTCCTCGCCTGACAGGGCTTGAGCAACCAGCGCTGGCGGAGAAGTAAACATATAAAGGCCTTCGCGAGCGGCCACTTCCATGACATTTTGCACGGAGCCTTGGCTCTCTTCATTACTCAGCAATACGGTGCCACTACTGTCTTGGCGAATCGCTTGTGCCAACTCAGCGCCCATTTGGTGGTAAGCCGTACCCGCGAGCGCTGATTTATAAATGATGCGTGTCTGTGCCTGAGTAGACATCGCTGTAGTAGCCAGTACCAACGTGGCCAATGACAGGATAACAATGCGACACAAGGAATGAGGGTGAACGCGCATGAAAATACCTTCGGGGATCAAGGGCCACATACGTTAGCATAGCCGCACCCCGCCTGTGCGTTGATCCCCCCTACCGGCCTTCGTCTTGATTTCTCACGTGTGCTGAGACGGCTGGAAGTGGCTTTCATTGTGCTGATAAGCCGTGTCTAGCACATTGACTGGTAATGGTAGGGTTACTTATAGCCGACTATCGTCTAACTAATTATCCAGCCTAAATTCATTACATTATCTGGCGAAATTTACTATTAGCGAAACGGATAATTTCCAAAAAAAAGACGCAATAACTTATTTATCACAGGATTTCATTCGGTTTTATTCCGTATTGCAGCGCAATATCGCTTGCTAAACTAGCGTCGCTTATTCCCCCTTCTTTTAACCATTATAAGGATAAACACACTATGATGACGTTACATCATGACCCAGGCCAGCTTCGAGTGACTCGTTGCTGGCCTTTTTTGTTAGCGGCCTTATTATTTTTTATTAGCCCAGCCGCTTTCGCGGTCACAGGTGAGATTGATTTAACCACCTCTGCGGTAGGGTTCTTCGCGGTGGCAATCTTTGTCCTGGCCTATGCCTTGGTCATGGCCGAAGAGAAAATCCACATGCGCAAATCCAAGCCTGTGCTGGTGGCCGCCGGTATTATTTGGGGACTCATTGGCTGGGTATACGTCCAGAACGGCATGTCAGACACGTCCGAGTACGCGTTTCGCGTGACGCTTCTGGAGTTTACCGAGCTAATGTTGTTCCTGCTGGTCGCCATGACGTATATCAACGCCATGGAGGAGCGCCGAGTATTTGATGCGCTGCGCTCTTGGATGCTGCGCAAAGGCTTTAACTATCGTACGCTTTTTTGGCTAACGGGCGGCCTTGCCTTTATTCTTTCTCCGATTGCCGACAACTTAACCACTGCGCTGCTAATGTGTGCCGTCATCACTAAAGTAGCCGAAGGCGACAAACGCTTTATTAACCTTGCTTGTATCAATATTGTGGTCGCAGCAAACGCAGGCGGTGCTTTTAGTCCGTTTGGCGATATTACAACGCTGATGGTATGGCAGGCCGGTCTGATTGAATTCCAGGAGTTCTTTATCCTGTTTATTCCGTCGTTGGTTAATTTCCTGATCCCAGCGATGGTAATGAGCCTGTTTATTAAAGATCAAAAGCCCAGCAGCGTATATGAGGATGTACAGCTCAAGCGCGGAGCGCGACGCATTATTGCGCTCTTCTTGCTGACCATTGGTACAGCGGTGCTGTGTCATACACTGCTTCACCTTCCGCCCGTGCTGGGCATGATGACCGGCCTAGGCTACCTACAGTTTTTTGGTTACTACCTACGCCAGAGCCTGCCCCGTTCACTGGAACGCAAGCGGGAACGCTATAGCCGCCTGGGTGACAACAAAAAGCTGGAGCAGCTAGGGGGCGTCGTGCCGTTTGATGTCTTCAACCGCGTTGCTCGGGCAGAGTGGGACACATTGCTGTTTTTCTACGGGGTAGTGATGTGTGTCGGAGGCCTTGGCTTTATGGGTTACCTGGGGCTGCTTTCAGAAGCACTCTACACCGGCTGGAACGCTACGTGGGCGAATATTGCGCTAGGGGTAGTGTCTGCAGTGGTTGATAACATCCCGGTCATGTTCGCCGTACTTACCATGGAACCTGAAATGTCTCATGGGCACTGGCTGCTAATCACGTTGACGGCGGGCGTAGGTGGTAGCCTGCTGTCGATTGGCTCAGCCGCTGGTGTGGCCGTGATGGGTCAAGCGCGCGGCTCTTATACCTTTATGGGGCACTTGCGCTGGTCGCCCGTGATTTTGCTGGGGTATATCGCCAGTATCCTGGTTCATATGTGGCTCAATGCCGAAAGCTTCGCACTGTTTGGCTAGCCTTAGTAGGTAAACACGCTAGCCCGCCCAGCGCTCGTGCACTGGGCGGGCTTTTTAATACGCTTTAATACGCTTCGAAAAGATATTCAATGGGCGTGGGCCGCCCAAATAGATAGCCCTGATAGCGGTAGCAGCCGTGGCCTTTCAACCAGTCGAGCTGCTCTTTTTTCTCAACGCCTTCCGCCACCACGTTCAACCCCAAGCTGACCGCAAGTAGAATCGTAGTATCAACAATCGCTGCGTCGGTTTTATCAGTAAGCAGTTCGCGGATAAAGGATTGGTCTATTTTCAGCTCATCCAGCGGCAGGCGTTTTAAGTAGCTAAGCGATGAGTAGCCAGTGCCAAAATCATCGAGCGCAAAGCGGACCCCCTGAGCGCGCAGCTTCAGCATGGTATTACGCACCCGGGTTGGTTCACGCATAAGCAGGCTTTCGGTTACTTCCAATACCAAGCGGCCGGGTGGCGCTTGCGTTTGGGCCAATAGCCCTTCCACGTCGCGGACAAATTCCGGCTGCTGAAACTGCACCGAACTAACGTTCACGGAGATCGTCAGCGCCGCATATGAAGGTTGGTTGGCCCATTTAGCCAGCTGCTCGCAGGCACACTGCAACACCCAGTGGCCGATAGGTACAATCAGCCCGTTCTCTTCGGCCAGGGGGATAAACGTTGCCGGAGAAACCCAGCCCCGCTGAGGGTGATACCAGCGCAGCAACGCCTCTACACCAGTAGTAACGCCCTGATGGTCGACCTGAACCTGATAGTGCAACGCAAGCTCATTACGAGCCAGTGCCTGGTGCAAATCGCCCTCTAGGCTAGCTCTTTCTAACACGCTGGTTTGCATCTCCACATTAAAAAAGCACAGCGTATTGCCACCAGACGCTTTTGCTTGCTGTAGCGCCATATCTGCCTGCTGCAGCACACTGTTCACGCCATGGTCTGCACTGTTAAATAGCGTGATACCGATACTGGCGCTAATGGGCAGCGCGCGATCATTGCGCAGCTGGGCAACCGTTTCCAGCAGTTGTCGCGCTAGCTTCTCAGTATTGGCTGCTGCTTCACTCTGCTGCTCACCCAGGCCATTCAGCAGTACCACAAACTCATCGCTACTAAAACGCGCCAGCGTAGCATCGTCGGTAAGCCGTTGCTGCAGCTTCTGCGCTACGTTAATTAGCAGTTGATCACCACTTTCATGGCCCTGAATATCATTCACCAAGCGGAAGTTATCCAGGTCCGCAATCAAAATTGCGCTATATCCGCATGGCCCTCCGGCGGGATCAGTCACCTCGGCAAGCGACTCCAGTAATAGGCGGCGATTGGGCAGCCCTGTCAGCGCATCGTAGAACACCAGATGGTGAGTCCGCGACTGCATCTCCAGGTATTCCGTTAGCTCGGTGGAAATTCCGCAGAGGCAAGGCGCCTCCCCTGGAGCCACTTCCAGTGGCATTTTAATCGATAGAAACGTGCGAACTCGCTCATTTCCCTGCAACACGTTGTGCTCTTCGACGGTGATTTTTTTACCTGAGGCCAGCACTTGACGATCAACTTCGGCCATTTCTGCCGCACTAGCAGTGTCAAAGAACTCATAATCACCCTTGCCGATAATTTGCTCAGCTGGGTAATTAAATAGGTTACTGATTTGGCGATTGACGTAGCGGTATTTTAGCGAGGGTGTTTTGATATAAATATAGGCGTCAACACTGTCCAAAATAGTAGTTAGCAGCGTTTCATTCGTGGTTAATCTCGCTCGACTGATGGTCATCCGCCGCTTAAGCAACACATTACCGCCTAGTGCAGAAGCCAGCACCAGTAACAACAGCGCTATGCCCCACCATAGCCATGCCGGGGCCAGTGAATCGGACGAAATATTTGAGCGCCATGCACGGAGCGTCTCGTAATAGACCGAATTCATATCGTCCTTCCACCCAAGCAGAACCACATCAATACGCTCAAGTACATCAGCAGAAAGCGTCGGGGAAGCCGCATAAAACAGCCGAGTGGGTTGGAATATAATGGGCGTTTCATGCAGGCCGTAATCATGCGCCCGCCAGTCGCCAAAGAGGTGATTTGATGCCACTAAATCCGCATCGCCACTCGCTACTGCCTGGAAACCAGCCGCAAAGCTGTCGACCTTCAGCCATGTCACATCAATAGCAAAACGCTCAATAACCGCTGCTAAATAGCTTTGCTGAATAGAACCATCGACGATCGCAACACGACGCTGCTCAAGGTCAAGAATAGCCTCTACTCGGCTATCGCTAGACTGATAAAGCTGTGACCAGCTATGCATGACCGGTTCACTATGGAAAGCAAAGCGCTGGGCCCGCTCTTCGCTCCAAGCCACGTCGGGTAACAGGTCAATGTCGCCCTGCTCTAATAACGTTAAACACTGCTGAAAGTCACAGGCACGGCTTTCAAGCTGCCACTGTTCTTGATGGGCTATCGCTGCCAAAAGCTCTCCCAACACCCCCCTTAACTGCCCTTGCTCATCAGCAAATAGTTTAGGAGGATTATGATAGACTCCAACCCGCAGCGTCTCGTTAGCCAGCGCTGCACTACTCCAACTACCTAGCGTAAACAACGCAATTAACACTCCGTAGCGTTTTACACACCCGATAGGGAGATTACCTAGCGCCCGGTTTGGCGCAAACATTCCCTTGAGCACCATAGCAGCGTTTACTCACCTGGCATGGTTAGCGGGCCAGCACGCTCCACAACGCGCTGCCAATCAGGATCACTTTCTATACGTTCAATAAAGGCAGCAATAGCAGGGTAAGCCGCTAACGACCGAGTGGCCGCCACCGCCTGCAGGGGAAAGCTCATTTGGATATCCGCACCGCTAGGCCAATCACCTGCAAAGTTACCGTGTTCAGATAGATGCGTTTCAATGAGGCTAAGATGCTGTTTCAGTTGAGGCTGAATAAAACGTTGCTGTACCGTTGAACTAATGCCTTTGGCAATTGGCTTAATTAGCCACGGTGACTGCTTAGGAATTTGGCTAAAGACGAGTCCCATCACTAACAGTGGCATTAATGAGCCTTCCGCATAATGCAGCCAGTAACGGTAGTTCACCCACTCTTTACCCGCATCGGTAGCAGGCTGTAGCCGTCCTTCACCGTAGCGATTCACTAAATAATCAATAATTGCCCCGGACTCTGCCACCGTTAGATCACCATCTGTAATAACTGGTGACTTACCAAGCGGATGCACCTTTTTTAACGCGTCTGGCGCTTGCTGGGTTTTAGGGTCCCGCTGATAAACCTCAATTTCATAATCAACGTTCAGCGCTTCTAAAAGCCATAAAATACGATGAGAGCGAGATTTTTCTAGATGGTGGACGCGAATCATAACTACTCCATGAGGCGACTTGGTACACCAGCACTAGGCCAGTGTCAGTTATCCATTGACTGCAAGCTTTTCCAGCTTAGCACTATTGCAGCGTTGAACCTCATGGAGAAAGCGACGACCTGCTTATATTACGGCAAGCACATATCATGACATCGTCATTACTTCTCATGATATGCGCTTAAGCTGCTGTTTTAGAAAGGGATTAATAACTTATAAGGAGGCTGAACAATACAAACACTCACGTTCTATGCTGCTGTCGAAAGCGGGCAAAAAGATCCATGGGCGACCACTTTCCTTGTAACCACGGCGCTAGTAAACGTGTTGAAAGCGGGATAAACACAAACACCATGACGGGAGTCAGCATCATGGTACTCACCAGCACCCGCGGAATGAGCGGCCACTCGGCTAACACACTGCCAAACGTCCACTGAAACAGTAGTGAAATGGGGAAAAACGCCAGCCAGACGGCTACGGCTTGCTTCCAGCGTGGCGGGGTAGCTCCAGGGCTTACCTTAAACCACGCATCCAAGCCTGTTGCCCGGTGCTCATGGGGCGCATCGTAAAGGCCTTTACCCCGCTCAAGCCAAGCATGGCGAGAGGCCGAATGCTCCCAAGCAGAAAGGGTTTCCTGGCTGTCAAAGCGAAAAATGATCTGATACTCATCATCTTCTTTAGGGGGCGCCAATACACCGGACCCCAAGTAGCCAGGAAAGTCAGCCGCGAGTTCACGACCTTCATTTAGCCAACGGTTAAAATCTTGGTAGCGACTATTCGCGACGCGACGAGCCACCATCAATGTGACAGGTGAGGCAGACATGGGTAATCTCCTAATGTGTAAGCAGCTGCTGCCGGGTAGGCGAGCTGCAAGCATTCAGGCGGGTAGTCCTGAAGCACGTGCCACATTATACAGGCAATATTAATGCCATGTATGTATCACCGGCGCGGGATTGGATGACGCTGCTCGCCACGCTGAAACGCTCGAACATGCTGATAAATATCAATGGCACTTTGAATGGCATCGGCCTCTAACGCATCTGGCTCAATCACCGGGCCATCCACACCGCCATTTTTTCGCATTATTTCATCAACATCGGCGCGATAGCGATCCAGCAAATGCTTAATATTCATGCGGATTCGGTGTAGTTCTAAATTAAATGCTTGGCGCTGTTCGGTGCGCTTAAAGACATCAAGAGGGTTTTCTGCTGACTCAATCAAGCTATCTAAGGTGTTGCACACTAAACGCTCGGCGGTGTTTAAATTAGGTATGACGGAGTAAACAAGCTCATTCAGCGTCATTTTTGCATTATATTGGGGCATAAGCAGGCTCAGCGGCGATTAAGTGGAACAATATCGTGAAAACGGCCTTGCTCGGTAAACGTTAACCGAAAAATACCATGAACCCCCTCCTCCCCCACCACGCGTCTAAGCGCTTGAGCAGGGAAAACAACCCAGCGACCATCTACACTTCGTGTACGCACATTGTCGTACTGCCCTTCATAGTGGGCAAGGCATTCGTTGACACTTAGATGAATAATGACGTCTATTGAGAGCATAACGTTGCGCAATTCGGCTGGCTCGCAGATACTCTATGCTAACTGAAATGGCCTAAACATCGGTAATCGCTTATGGATATTTCTGCTTTAAATGCGTTTTCCGGCTCCACTGCGACTTGGTCGGCTTCCAACCTGCCTACTCCGCGGGTAGAGCGGAACGAGGCTGGCAGTCAACGCTCTAAGGCCGACGGCCCGCTTTCCAACGCTGAGCCAAGCAAAGAGACAGACGAGCGTACAGAGAGTAGCGAAAAGACGGCGGGCCCTACTCGCCCTGATGGCACTCCGTTAGCCCCGGAAGAGATTCAGCAACTTGAGCAGTTAAAGCAGACAGATCGAGAAGTGCGCCAGCATGAAATGGCTCATCAAACAGCAGGCGGGCCCTACACAGGCGGTGCTTCTTACGATTATGAGGTCGGTCCAGACGGCAAACGCTATGCAGTAGCCGGTGAGGTGCCGATTGATTACGGTCCGGTTCCTGGCGATCCACAAGCTACAGTCGAAAAGATGCAGACAGTGATTGCAGCCGCCATGGCACCAGCTGATCCATCGCCAAAGGATCTGCAAGTTGCCGCTCAAGCACGGCAGTACTTACTCGAAGCAAAGCTAGAGGCCGCACAAAAACAGAGCGAGATGAACCAAGCGCGTGGCGAGCATGATAGTGAGCCTGCCAATGACGAGCCGCCCGAGCAGGCGGCTTAAACGCTAAATCATTTGAGCAACTATAGCGTGGCTAACGCTCGCCACTCATGACGCTGGGTCCAATGTGTTAGCCACTCTGATACGGCTTCTGGTGGCATTGGCCGAGCAATACCATACCCTTGGGCTAACTCACATCCCAGTGCCATTAGCGCCTTGGCATGCTCAAGCGTCTCTACGCCTTCGGCCAGCATTGGGCGTTTAAATCGATTCGCCATATAAATAACGCTTTCGACAATTGCCATGTCATCCTGGTCGCTCAGCATATCGCGCACAAAGCTTTGATCAATTTTAATTAGATTGACAGGCAGTTGGCGTAAATGAGTTAACGACGAAAACCCAGTACCAAAATCATCAATGGCAAAACTGACCCCTAGCGCTTGGCAACTAGCCATATTTTTTAGCGCAGCTTTCACATCATGCATTGCCGCACTTTCCAATACTTCCAGCTTTAACAGAGAAGGCGACACCGTGGGGTAGCGGGCAAGCAGCTCTGCTAAGCGTTGGCTAAAGTTGCTCACCAAAAGGTGCGTAGGGCTGATATTGACGTTAATCGGTATTTCAATACCGTCATTTTGCCACTGAGTCAGCTGTTGTAGCGCATGCTCTAACACCCACTCGCCTAGATCCACTTCCAGCGGGGTGGCATCTATAGTTGACAAAAACTGCCCAGGAGATAACAGCCCACGTTCGGGATGTTGCCAGCGAATTAATGCCTCAACACCCACAACCTGGCCGCTGCGCATATCTACCTGCGGCTGATAGAAAAGTCGTAGTTCGCCATGCTTTAGTGCATCCATAAAGCGCTGACGCTGCTCATGGCGTACCTGAAGCAGAAGGTCATGGGTAGGATCAAAAAGGTGGTAGGTATCCCGGCCGCGCTGCTTGGCGCGATACATAGCTTGGTTGGCATGGCGCAAAAGCACATCGCCTTGAGCATGATCGCTTGGGTAGGAAGTAACGCCTAAACTGGCAGTCAGGTAAATTGCCTGGCCTTCAACGATTAGCGGTTGGCGAATGGAGGCCAACAGCTTTTCAAAAAACGATTCCTCAACACCATGGTGAAGCAACAGCACAAACTCATCACCGCCGATACGAGCAAGTACATCATCACCAAACAGTAGATGGCTGATGCGTTGTGCAAATGCCGATAACAAAGCATCACCTACCTGAGGGCCAAGACGGGCATTAATGGCGTGAAAGTGATCAATATCCAGAGAACAAATCGCCAGCGGCAGTTGTCGACTTTCTGCGTGCTGGATGGACTCTTGAATGAGCTGGGTCAGCAGCTGCAGGTTTGGCAACCCTGTTAATGCATCAAAATAGACTTCACGATTCAAGTGGCGGGCGTGGGAAGGAATGGCAGAAAGATCTGCCAGCACAATCACATGATGATCAATTCGGCCCTGCTCATTACGAACCCGGTTTATCGACATCATACCGGGGTAAAACTGTCCGTCGTGGCTACGATAACTAATCTGGCTTTTACTGCGGTCACGCAGTTGAAGCTCCTCGCGCATCAAACGCGTGGTGCGGCTATCGTCGAATGGCAAAATGCTGAATGCTTCCGGCGACCGGCCTCGAATTTCACTCAGCGACAACCCCGTTAATTCGCAGAAGGCTGGATTAGCATCCACCACAAGATTATCAGCATCGGTAATGATGATGGCCTCATTAGCGTAACGAAATGCCGATTCAGCAGGCGCTAAAAGCGTACTAGAATCGGTCACTGACATTGTGGCGGCGCTAAACGGCAAAGATGCTGCTTGGGCAGCGGGGTGAGGCAAAGACTGCTCCTTCGAGTCGTTCAAGGGCGGGCGCATACGTCTCTGCTCTCCTCGTATAAACTGGTTAAATTTAATGACTTTCGATTATATTAACACCGTCTTGCTACATATGTTTTAGATTAAATAGCGTTAAATCAACGTGCTACTTTAGCCTCAGCAGACATAAGCCAACGCCCCTCTCCCCCACAAAAAGGGAACACAGGGTTCCCTTTTTCGCGTTTTACTTAGCGCCATTAACTGTAGGCAAGCTGCTGACTATGGCGTGGCGATATTTCTGCAACGCGGAAACGGCTAACCAGCGTGGTCATTTCTTCAGCCTGGTCATCTAGCGAGCGGCTTGCCGTGGCGACTTGCTCAACCAAAGAAGCATTCTGCTGGGTAACATCTTCAAGCTGTGCCATCGCATGGCTAATCTGCTCAACTCCCGCTGACTGTTCATGGCTAGCTGTCGCAATCTCATCTACCAGTGCCGCCACCTGCTGCACACGCGCAGCAATTTTTTCCAGTGTGTCACTTGTCGTGGCAACTAACGCTTCACCTTCGTTAATACGCGCTACGTTATTGTTGACCAAGTGGCGGATCTGACTAGCCTCTTCGGCACTGCGGCTTGCCAACTTACGTACCTCATCAGCTACTACTGCAAACCCTCGCCCATGCTCGCCCGCACGCGCCGCTTCTACCGATGCGTTCAGTGCCAACAGGTTAGTTTGAAAGGCAATATTATCGATGGCCGTTACGATGGTTGTCACTTGCTCATTCGCCTGATGAATGTGCTGCATTGCCTGCCGGGCCTGCATCGCCACCTCAGTAGCTTCTTGTGCCTGGTTAGCAACGCCACCAGTCATACGCTGAGCTTGATGCGCGTTATCCGCATTTTGCCGCACGGTGGCGGTCATCTGCTCCATACTGGAAGCTGTCTGCACGAGTGACGCTGACTGCTCCTCAGTGCGCTGAGCAAGATCTTGGTTACCCTGAGCAATTTCATTGCTGGCAAGCGCTACCGACTGTGCATTGCGCTTCATTTCAGCAATCAACTGTTCTGTTTGCGCTGACGCATCGTTTACCGCTTGATAAAGCCTAGAAAGCTCATCACTACCGGGCACCGGCAGGCGCTGCGTCAAGTCATCGCCGCGTTCCGCAATGCTTACCAACGCTCGCTGAAGCGGTCGCGTCATGGTGCGAACAATGAGTATTGCCATGCCAATGGCAATCACAGTAGCCACTACAGCAATCGCTAAGTACCACCATAGATCTCGCTGTGCTTGGCGCTTAAGCTCATCAGTAGCGCTTACGATAGTTGCAGAAACACTATCCTCAAGCGCCTTTAAGCGGCCAATTTTCACTGTTTGCCAATCGAACCACTCTTCTGGGTTTACCCCGAAGCCTGCCGTTTGCTGAATCGCTAGTGCGCGCCGCTCCAGCACGCGCTCAACCTCCGGGCCACTCAAAGCTGTCTCCAGTGCCTCACGGTTAGCAGCACCAGATAAGACACGAAAAGTTTCTAGAAATGCACGTTCCTCACCTATTAATGACAAGAGACGCTGCAGGGTCGCTTCAGGCATCGCATCGGCAGCAAATACATTTGAAAGAAGCGCACGCTCAATACCTGCCAAATCTTTTGCCTCTAACAAATTATAATAGGCTGCCAGTTGACGGGTAATCGCGCCCTCTCCCGTTAGGTGGGCAAGCTCGCCAACGAGTACCATCAGCAAGCTATTAAGCCCTGTATAGTGGCCTAGCGCTTCCGGTGTTGCCACACTAAGCAGGTCTACCTGGTCACGCAGCGACTGGTTTTGCTGCCATTGTTGCTCAACCGCAGCCAACTGCGAGCTGATCGTGGAGGTCAGCAGCGTTGCATCAAGTTGATCACGCTGTTGGAAAAAAGCTTCCGCAGCAGCATCCATATCTGAACGCTGCTGGCGCAACCGATCTCCGAACACCTTCCCCTGGCTGCCTAAAAAGCCAGCCGTCATGCCGCGCTCCCGCTGCACTTGATGTACCCAGCCCCCTGCCTGTTGAGCCAGTGCAGTTAGTGCTTGCATACGTGACAGCTCGTTAACCACTGCCTGCCGGGCAATGGCACCACTGGCAGCAAACCATCCCAGCGCTATCAAAGGCAGCACCAATACTAGGGCAAACTTAAACCGCATCGGTAAGCGGTGGAGAATCTCTTTCATCGCGTTGCTTAGCCTCAATTTACATCGTTCAGGGAGGTAAGCGGCGTACTCGTTTTTTTATTGGCCTATATAGACTCTTTATTTACCAAGTTTGCCGCATTTTGCCGGGCAATTAAATGCGATTAGCTGACAAAACAGTCCGAGTGTATAGCGATAAGAAAAATATACCTTGACCTGTATCACCCTGGCAGCTCACTTAAGGGGCTGGACCTGCCGCCCCTAAAAAGCGCTGCTGCCAATAGGCAACATCCAGCGGTACGCTAACCACCGCTCGGCCACTGCCTGGGGCGTGAATCATCTGGCGGTTACCGCCGTAGATGCCAACGTGCGTGGCTTTGTTGCCGTCGCCAAAAAACAGCAGATCTCCAGGGCGCGGGGCGTCTACT
>NZ_JAMZBE010000086.1:0-15412 GCF_024158645.1 Halomonas sp. 707B3 | reverse complement strand
CGCAGCGTGTCGTCGTCGACCATCACTTTGACCGCGTTATAGCAGGTGTGGAAGTCACCGGCTAAATCCAGCAAATACTGGGCAACCTGCTGAGGCTCGCGGTTTTTCGCGGCGTGCTCAACCACTTCTGGGTAGCGAGCCAAGCGGTTAAGAACGGCTTTTTCCTGGTCGCTATCCAGTAGCGCTAAATTGGCCATGGCGACGCTGTGGTCAAACGGTTGGCCGGCATCTTCGGTTTTGCGCAGCATGCTGCATACCCGCGCATGGGCGTACTGAACGTAATACACCGGGTTGTCGTTTGACTGCGAGCGCGCTAGATCGATATCAAAGGTCAGTTGGGAATCGGCGCGGCGAGCGGCCAGGAAGAAGCGCGTTGCATCGCGGCCTACTTCATCAATCAAATCGCGGATGGTGACGTAGCTGCCTGCGCGTTTGGACAGTTTTACCTCAACGCCTGAGCGGGTCACCATGACCATTTGGTGCAGCACGTAATCGGGCCAGCCTTTTGGGATACCCACTTCCAGCGCCTGCAGGCCTGCGCGTACGCGCGTGACGGTGGAGTGGTGGTCAGCCCCCTGTTCATTGATCACGGTTTTAAAACCGCGCTGCCATTTGTTCAGGTGGTAGGCGACGTCGGGCAGGAAGTAGGTGTAACCCCCTTCGCGCTTGCGCATTACGCGGTCTTTGTCATCGCCAAAGTCGGTGGTGCGCAGCCACATCGCGCCATCTTCTTCATAGGTGTGGCCGTTGGCGACCAGCTTCTCGACAGTGGCGTCGACATTGCCTTTTTCGTAAAGCGAGGACTCCAGGAAGTAGACGTCAAACTCAACGCCAAAGGCTTTAAGGTCTAAATCCTGCTCGCGGCGCAGCCAAGCAACGGCAAAGGCTTGAATGGCGTCTAAATCATCCGCATCCGCTTTAGCCGTCACTTCGCGGTCATCGGCGGTGACCGTTTTGCCCGCCATATAGTCGTTGGCGACATCCACGATGTACTCGCCGCGGTAGCCATCTTCCGGCCAGCTAGCATCGTCGGGGCCGAGGCCTTTGGCACGAGCCTGAACGGAAAGCGCTAGGTTCTTAATCTGAGCACCCGCGTCGTTGTAGTAGAACTCGCGGGTCACGTCGTAGCCCGTGGCTTCCAGCAGTCGGCAAAGGCTGTCGCCAATCGCCGCACCTCGGCCGTGGCCTACGTGGAGCGGGCCAGTGGGGTTGGCAGAGACAAACTCCACCTGCACTTTCTCGCCTTTACCGATTAGGCTGCGGCCAAAAGCATCGCCGCTATCCAGCACCTGAGCAACGATTTGTGCAGCGGCGTCCGCGGCGGCAAAGAAGTTGATAAACCCAGGGCCCGCAATCTCAGTTTTTTGAATGGCATCGCTGGCGGGCAGGGCGGCGACGAGGGTGTCGGCCAGCTCGCGTGGCTTCATGCCGGAAGGCTTGGCCAACATCAGTGCGAGGTTGGTGGCGTAGTCGCCGTGGGCTTTGTCTTTCGTGGGGTCCACCTTAATGGCGGGTTTTAAATCGTCGGGCAGCACGCCTTGGTGCTTAAGCGCGTCAACCGCGCCTTCGAGCAGAGAAATAATCGTATCTTTCATTTAAATATCCGGATGTCGTCGGTGGCGGCGTGTGCATGCGCTCAGGTAACACAGCGGCAAAGCGGCCATTATCGGCAATTGGCGCGCAGTTTCAAAGCCGTATTCCCTTAGGATAGGACCTGCGTTGGATACAAGCCCTTACGGCTAGGCCAGGGTTTGCGGGTCGATATCAATCGACCAGCGCACTTTGCGCGCCTCTCGGTTGGCTTCTAACCACTGCACCAGCCAGTTAGCGGCGGCGTGGCGGTGGCTACGTTTGTCAGCGGTGATCATGACGTGGATGTGGTAGCGGTTTTGGCGGCGCTCCATGGGGGCGGGTACAGGCCCCATACAGCGCACGGGCAGCTGGGCGTCCTTCAGCCACTGGCGCAGCGCCTGAGCGGCTTGCTGAGCCAGCGCAAGCGCCTCCTGCTCCTGTGGGCTTTCTACGCGTAGCAGCGCCATAAAGCAAAACGGCGGCAGCTTGGCGATGCGGCGCTCTTCCAGCAGGTTGCGGGCCAGTGCGCCGTAGCCATGTTCGGCCAGCTGGCCTAGGTGTGGGTCATCCGGATGGAGGGTTTGCACCAGCACGCGGCCAGGGTGAGCGGCGCGGCCTGCGCGCCCCGCTACTTGCTCCAATAGCTGTGCGCTGTGCTCTAGGGCGCGAAAATCCGCCGCGTAGAGGCCGCCATCGGCGTTGACCACCACCACCAAGGTGACATGCGGTAAATGGTGGCCCTTGGCGAGCATTTGAGTGCCCACCAGCAGGCAGGGCTCGCCACGCTGAATCTCTTTGAGCACCTGCTCGAAGCTCTCTTTTTTGCGCGTGCTGTCGCGGTCAATGCGGTGAACGGTGGTCTCAGGAAACAGCCCTTGTAGCGTCTCCTCGGTGCGCTCCGTGCCGCTACCCAGCGCACGCAAGTCGCCGCTGCCGCACTCTGGGCAGGCATCCGGCAGGGCGCGGCGGCTGTCGCAGTGGTGGCAGGCCAGCAGCGGCGGCTGGCGGTGTAGCGTCATGCGCGCATCGCACTGGCCGCATTCAGCCATCCAACCGCAGCTGTGGCAGGCTAGGCTCGGCGCAAAGCCACGCCGGTTGATAAAAATGAGCGCCTGCTTGCCCGCCGCGAGCGTGCTCTTAATCGCTTTGATCGCGTTGGGCAGCAGCCCCCCTTGGCGGCGCTGATGACGCAGGTCGATTAGCTCTAACTTAGCGGGCGGGTGACGGCTGGGCCGCTGAGTTAGCCGTAGGTGACGATAAGCGCCCGTAAGCGCCTGCTGCAGGCTTTCAAACGAGGGCGTCGCGCTGCCCAGTAATAGGGGAATGCCGTGATAGTGCGCCCTGGCAACAGCAAGGTCCCGTGCGTGGTAGCGCAGCCCGTCGTGCTGTTTGTACGAGCCGTCGTGCTCCTCGTCGACGATGATTGCGCCGGGGTTCGCCAGCGGGGTAAAAATGGCCGAGCGGGTGCCGATGATCACCAGCGCACGGCCGTTGGCGGCGGCTTCCCATACATCCAAGCGCTCTGGGTCGGTAAGCCCGGAGTGCAGGGCCACCACCGGCACGCGAAAACGGCTTTTGAACCGCGCGAGCGTTTGCGGTGTAAGGCCAATTTCGGGCACGAGCACTAGGGACTGCTTTCCTTTGGCAGCGAGCGCTTCGATGAGCTGTAGGTAAATCTCGGTTTTGCCGCTACCGGTCACGCCTTCCAATAAACAGGGGTGGTAGCCGTCGAGTTTTTCATGCAGCACGGATAGCGCAGTGGCCTGTTCACGGTTGAGCGGCAGCGACGGGGAGGCGAGTAAGCTTCCGCCGGTGGGTTGAGCGGCGGTGAGAGTGATCTCTTGGGGCTGTATAAAGCCCTTCTTTTGCAGCGCTAATAGCTGCTCCCGGGTGAAGCCGTGGGCGCTAACGGCGCGGCCCGGCAGCCCATGGGGGTGCTGGCGCAGCAGAGCGTAAAGCTCCGCCTGTTTAGGCGCGCGTGCCAGCGCTGTTTCATCGTTGGGTAGCGGAAGCCACAGGGTTTGGGTGCGCCCTGCCATAGGGTGGCCCTGGCGTAGCCTGGCGGGCATAGCGTGCTGCATGGTATCGCCCAGGCTGTGCTGGTAGTAACGCGCTGCAAACTGGCACAGCCACTGCCAGTCGCTGGGTAATGGGGCCTCATCCAGCGCTTCACCGATGGCCCGCAGCTGCGAGCGCGGTAATTCGCTGCCGGAAGCCAAAGACACCACCACTCCGACGACATCGCGGCGGCCAAACGGTACCCTTACCCGCAGCCCAGGCTGCCAGCCACAGGCGGGAGCCCTCGGTGCGGGTAAGTAGTCAAACAGGCGTCTTAGCGGCGACGGTAACGCGACCTTGAGCACCTGAAAAGCGCCCTTAGGCAGCCCAGGTGACGATGGCTGGGCAGAAACAGAATCGGACAATTGGCCTCCGGCGATTAGTTTGCTAGAATGCGCGGCCGCTCTGAATCTATCGGATGGAGCGGTTAACCGGTTAGCAGTTTTTTCAAACCCGTATGCGGTGCCTGGCAACGGATCAGGTGGCGGCATATAGCTTATGAGGCTCAAGATGAAACAAGGTATCCACCCGAATTACAACACGGTCACCGCCAACTGTTCTTGCGGTGCAAGCTTCCAGGTCGGTTCTACCTCTGGTCAGGACTTCTCTCTGGACGTATGCTCCAACTGCCACCCGTTCTACACCGGTAAGCAGAAGCAAGCGACCACTGGTGGCCGCGTAGAGCGCTTCAACAAGCGTTTCGGCGCTGCTATCAAGCGCGGCTAATCCTAACGGATTAAGCCTATCGCAGGCACGCATTGTGCTCTGTGCAAAAGCCCACGCCACGGCGTGGGCTTTTTGTCCCTAAGGGGCTACCCTTTTTATTAGCGCTCTTTTATTAGCGTTCCTGCTGCCTGAATGTGTTGCCACTTGCTTTACGGCACGTTGATTGACGTGTTGCCCTCCGAATGCGGTCCCTTCTCTTCTCCTCTTATTATCTTTTCCACAGGGCGTTTGTGCCAGATGGGTGTGGATAACTGTCTGTTATTTTTGTTGGAATTTATTTCCAAAAATACTGCGCTGCATCAATAAGGAAACCTTTATAGCTGATGGCGTGAAGTATAAGTTGCAGCAAATAACGTGGAAAAGTTCCGAAATGGAAGGGAATGTGGCTAAAACGGTCGTTTCGTAGGTAAGTTTACTACGTGCTTGAGACGCCTAGGTTTTTTCTATATTCTGATACAACTTTTCTACTTTAGGCTGATGAGACCTTCACTATGACGGATGCAAATAAGCAGGCAGCTTTGGATTATCACGCTAAGCCGATCCCCGGTAAGCTTTCCGTGGAGTTGACCAAGCCCACCGCGACAGCTCGGGATTTGGCGCTAGCGTATAGCCCAGGCGTTGCTGAGCCGGTTCGCGAAATCGCTCGCGAAGCGGAAAATGCGTACCGTTATACCGGCAAAGGTAATCTGGTCGCGGTTATTTCGGACGGCAGTGCGATTCTTGGCCTAGGCAACCTTGGCCCGCTGGCTAGTAAGCCGGTGATGGAAGGTAAAGGTGTGCTGTTCAAGTGCTTTGCGGGCATTAACTCCGTTGATATCGAAGTAGACGCCGAAAGCCCGCAAGCGTTTATCGACACCGTTGCCCGCATTGCCGACACCTGGGGTGGTATTAACCTGGAAGATATCAAAGCGCCTGAGTGCTTTGAGATCGAAAAGGCGTTAGTTGAACGCTGCAACATCCCAGTATTCCACGATGACCAGCACGGCACAGCAATTGTGACCGCTGCGGGCATGCTCAACGCGCTGGATATCGCGGGCAAGCGGATTGAAGACGTGAAAATCGTCTGCATGGGCGCAGGGGCGGCTGCTATTGCTTGTATGCGCCTGCTGATCTCATGCGGTGCCAAGAAAGAGAACTTGGTGATGCTGGATCGTCGTGGCGTCATTCACACTGACCGTGACGGCATCAACGAGTACAAAGCGGAGTTCGCACGTGATACCGACATGCGCACGCTGGACGATGCCATCGACGGCGCGGATGTGTTTATCGGCCTTTCTGGCCCGGGCCTGCTCTCTGCGGATCAGGTGAAGAAAATGGCCGCTGACCCGGTGATTTTCGCCTGCACCAACCCCGACCCGGAAATTCACCCGGACGTAGCCCGCGAAGCGCGCCCGGATGTGATCATGGCCACCGGCCGTTCGGACTTCCCGAACCAGGTGAACAACGTGCTGGGCTTCCCGTTCATCTTCCGCGGTGCGTTGGATGTGCGCGCAACGCGCATTAACGAAGCCATGAAGCTGGCGGCGGTGCATGCACTGAAAGATCTGGCCCGCGAGCCGGTGCCGCAGGAAGTGCTGAACGCCTACGAGCGTACCGAGATGAGCTTCGGGCGTGATTACATCATCCCCACGCCGGTGGATATCCGCCTGCTGGAACGCGTCTCCTCAGCAGTGGCCCAGGCGGCGGTCGACTCTGGCGTGGCCCGCAAGCCGTACCCGGCTCACTACCCGCTGAAAACTATTAATGATGTGTATGGTGGGTAAGTTCTGACCGCTGTATCGCTTGTTTACAACGCCCGCACACTGCGGGCGTTGCTGTTTTTAGAGGTGTTTAGAGCAGAGGTTCAAGACTGCGGATAGCGCACCAATCCCTCCTGCGCCGTCGAGGCCACTAAACGTCCATCGCGGCGATAAATATGGCCCCTCGCCAAGCCCCGTGCGCCACCACTCCAGGGGGAGTCGATGGCGTAGAGCAGCCACTCATCTAGCCGCGTATCTTCGTGCAACCAAATCGCATGGTCGAGACTGGCGATGCGCAGTTTCGGGTCGGTGTACTTAATGCCGTGGGGAATCAGGCCGGTGGTCAGCAGATTGAAATCTGACGCATAAGAGAGCAGGTGGCGATGCAGCGCCGGGTCATCCGGTAGCTGCCCACCGGCAAAGCGAAACCACAGGCACTGGCCTGCGGGTGAAGCGCTATCGGGGTTGTCCTTCAAGTGCAAAAACTCGATAGGGTGGCCAGGGAAGCGCGCGTGCTTGGCATCGCCGCTCTCGATGAGTGCTTCTGGCGTGGGCACTTGTGGCATGGCTCGCTGATGATTGATGCTCTCTTCAGCGCTCTGGAATGAGGCGCTGCAGAAGAAAATCGGTCGCCCTTTCTGAATAGCCGTCACCCGCCGGGTGGTAAAGCTGCCGCCATCGCGGATGGTATCGACCTGATACACCACCGGGCGGTGCGGGTCGCCTGGGCGCAAAAAATAGCCGTGCTGGGAGTGCGGGCGGCGCTCATCCGGCACCGTGCGCGCCGCTGCGGCCAGTGCCTGGCCCAACACTTGGCCGCCATACAGTTGGGGAAAGCCCAAATCTTGGCTCTGGCCGCGAAATAGCGTCTCTTCAAGGGTTTCAAGCTCTAACAAGCTAACCAGTGACTTCAGCGCATCGTTCATTCTCTGTATCCTTGGTGCTGTCTGTTTTCCCGCCGATGATTGCAAGTATACCCAGTGCGGCCATCACGCTATTAAAACGATCGTTTTGCTACCTTAGCGGAGTTTGCCTTGATACGCAGCGATGAATTTTACATGCACCGCGCCATGGACCAAGCGCACCTGGCGTTTGCCGCCGGGGAAGTGCCGGTGGGCGCGGTGGTGGTGGATGCCCAGGGGGAGATTGTTGGTGCTGGCCACAATGCACCGCTGGCAAGCTGCGACCCCAGCGGCCACGCCGAAGTGCGCGCCTTGCGCGAGGCGGGGCAGCGGCTGGGCAACTACCGTTTAGAGGGCTGTACGCTGTTCGTTACGCTAGAGCCCTGCATGATGTGCGCAGGCGCCATGGTGCATGCGCGCATTGCCCGTTTGGTATACGGCGCGCCCGAACCACGCACGGGCATGGTGGAGTCAAAGGCCAACCTGCTTGCCCAGCCCTGGTTTAATCATCAGATAGAGATTACGGGCGGCGTGCTAGCAGTACCGGCCAAAAGGCTGCTCAAGCAGTTTTTCGCTGAAAAACGTTAGCGCGCGATTACTGCTCAACCGGCGGAATAATATCGAACAGCAATAATGGTTCTTCACTGGCTGGCGTTTGCTCTAGCTGGAAAAACTGTTGTCGGCTGCGCTCCACGTACTCGATCATCTCGTAGTAGCGCCGGATGTTGCGCACGTAGATGACCGGCTCGCCGCCACGGGCATAGCCATGGCGGGTTTGGCTATGCCACTCACGCTCCTGTAAGAGCGGGAGCGCTGCACGAACGTCCTGCCAGCGATCCGGATCGCCGCCGCGCAGCTCGGCAATCTTACGCGCATCGTAAAGGTGGCCAAGGCCTACGTTGTAGGCTGCCATGGCCATGTAGAGCCGGTCATCCCCGGTAATGCTGTCTGGAAGTCGGTCTTTAATACTGCGCAGGTAGCGCGCGCCGCCATCAATACTCTGTGCAGCATCGGTGCGGTCGGCTACGCCCATTTCGCTGGCCGTGGGGTTGGTCAGCATCATTAAGCCGCGAACCCCTGTGGGGGATACAGCGGTGGGGTCCCAGTGCGACTCCTGGTACCCAACGGCGGCCAGCAGCTTCCAGTCAAAACTGGTGTCGCGAGCGGCCTGCTTAAATAGCTCAGTGTAGTTGGGCAGACGTTCGTCAAGGTGGGCGAGAAACGTTCGAGTGCCCACGTACTCAAGATAGTCATCGTGGCCAAAGTAGCGGCTTACCAACTGCTCCAGAGTGCCGTTCTCTTGCAGCTCTTGAAGAAATTGATTGGCGGCTTCTAATAATCCAAGTCCGCGGCCGCTGGGCACCGCCCAGGCCAGAGAGAGCGGCTCGCCTAAAAAGAAACCGCGCTCGACGTTAGGGAAAAACAGCCGGTTCAAACGAAACTGATGATCAAAAATAATCGCCGCATCCAGGGTGCCGCTCTCTACCCGTGCCAGCAGTTCGGCCACTTCAAGCTCGTGAGACTCTTTCCAAGTAAGGCTGGGGTAGTCACGTTGTAGAGCGAGCAGCGCTTGGCTGGTGCCCGCTTCGCTTAGCGTGCCAAGTTCCAGGTCGACGAGATCTGCCGGTTCATCGATACCGTTGAGCCCGCGGCGATACACCACCAGCGGCTGCATCTGAATGATGGAGCGGGTGTAGTGAATGCCCGGTGAATCCGCCAGCAGGGGGAGGGCAGCGGCACCTAAGTCGCCCTGCTCGCGCACGGCGGGTAGCACGCTCTCCGGGTGGTGGCTTGCGTTGAGGTTTAGGCTGACCCCCAGGTAGTCCGCAAAGCGGTGCATCAACTCATACTCAAAGCCAGTCGGCCCCTGGCGGCCTTCGTAATAGGTGGTGGGTGTGTTGCGAGTGTGAATAGTGATGAACTCTTTTGCATTAATTTGCGCTAAATGTTCACCGCTTGGTACCGACGAGCTGCGCGGCACCAAAATAAGCAAAAGTGTCGCGATCATCGCGAAATAAGCCCGGTAATAGGCGATAAAATGTTGGTAAATCAATGTCGGCATGATGTCTTGTCAACATGGAACAGTCTGCCACGATACCCAGCCTGATGAACGCTGTCACCTTGTTGATTTCGTGTGGCCGTCGCTTTCCAGTATCATAGCGGGATTGCCGCTTTGCGGCCCGGTGATTTCCTGCTCGAACTCTCCCTGCTTTAGAGGCTCCCAGATATGCTCGAACTGCGAGGCGCACCCGCCCTTTCTGCCTTCCGCCATGAACGGCTGTTAACGGTGTTGCGTGACCGTGTTCCGGAGGTGGAGGCGCTGTCTGCCCATTACGTCCACTTCATTGACCACCACGAAGAGCTCGATCATGCCGCCCAGGAGCGGTTGGCGAAACTGCTGGAGTACGGCAGCCAAGACAGCCAAGAGATTCCCGACAACGCCCAGCGCTTTTTGGTCGTCCCGCGTTTAGGCACCCAGTCACCATGGTCCTCTAAAGCAACCGACATTGCCCACAACTGCGGGCTTAGCCAGATCAGCCGCATTGAGCGCGGCATCGATTATCGCGTAGAGATGCGCGGCGCACCCAGTACTGAGCAGTTGGAAGCGATTAGCGCGCTGCTGCATGACCGCATGACCGAAAACGTACTGGCCGACGTAGCCGAGTCGGGCAAACTGTTCGCCCACCACTCGCCTGCTCCCCTTGGCAGCGTGGATATTCTAGAAGGCGGTCGCGACGCTCTTGCCACGGCTAACCGCGAACTTGGACTTGCGCTGGCAGACGATGAGATCGACTACCTGGTAGCGGCTTTTATCGAGCTAGGCCGCAACCCCAGCGATGTGGAGCTGATGATGTTCGCCCAGGCGAACTCTGAGCACTGTCGCCACAAAATCTTCAATGCAGATTGGGTCATCGACGGCGAAGCCCAGAGCCACTCGCTGTTTAAGATGATCAAGAACACCTTCGCCACGTCACCGGATAACGTGCTCTCTGCGTACAGCGATAACGCGGCGGTGATCAAAGGCAGCCACGGCGGACGCTTCTTCCCCACGCCGCTCACCGGTGCCGAAGGCGAGCGCGCCAGCTACGATGCCCACCAAGAGCCGATCCACATTCTGATGAAGGTGGAGACCCACAACCACCCCACGGCGATTGCACCGTTCCCCGGTGCGGCCACCGGCTCTGGCGGTGAGATTCGGGATGAAGGCGCGACCGGCATCGGCGGCAAGCCGAAAGCAGGTTTGTCCGGCTTTACCGTCTCTAACCTGCGCATTCCTGAATTTGTTCAGCCCTGGGAAGCCTTCGACTACGGCAAGCCCGAGCGCATGCAGTCCGCGCTCAATATCATGCTGGATGGCCCGATTGGCGGTGCCGCGTTCAACAACGAGTTTGGCCGCCCCAACCTGACCGGCTACTTCCGCACCTACGAGCAGGATGCGCTCAGCGAAGGCGGCATCGAGCGTCGCGGCTACCACAAGCCGATCATGATTGCCGGCGGTTACGGCAACATTCGCGCTCAGCACGTGCAAAAAGGCGAGATCCCGGTTGGCGGTAAGCTGATCGTCATGGGCGGCCCGGCGATGCTGATCGGCCTGGGCGGCGGTGCTGCGTCCAGCATGGCGTCCGGTGAGTCCAGTGAGGATTTGGATTTCGCCTCCGTTCAGCGGGAAAACCCGGAAATCGAGCGTCGTGCCCAAGAAGTCATCGACCGCTGCTGGGCGTTGGGCGACAACAACCCGATTCGCTTTATCCACGATGTCGGTGCGGGCGGGCTGTCTAACGCCTTGCCGGAGCTGGTTAAAGACGGCAACCGTGGCGGTCTGTTTGACCTGCGCGCGGTGCCCAACGCCGAGCCGGGCATGAGCCCGCTGGAAATCTGGTGTAACGAAGCCCAGGAGCGCTACGTACTGGCAGTAGCCCCTGAAGACTTGGATACCTTCGACGCGCTGTGTAAGCGCGAGCGCTGCCCCTACGCGGTAGTGGGCGAAGCCCAGGCGGAGCACCACCTGGAAGTGCGCGACGGCCATTTCGAAACCAAACCGGTCGATCTGCCCATGAGCGTGCTGTTTGGCAAGCCGCCGAAGATGACCCGTTCGTTTGAGCGTCAAACGCCCGAACTCTCTGGCGTCATGCTGGATAACCTGGACCTGCGCGAAGCGATGGACCGGGTGCTGCGCCTGCCCACGGTGGCCTCGAAAAGCTTCCTGATCACTATCGGCGACCGTTCCATCACTGGCCAAGTTGCCCGTGATCAGATGGTAGGCCCCTGGCAGGTGCCGGTAGCCGACGTCGCGGTGACCACTGCGAGCTTCGACACCCACGCCGGTGAAGCCATGGCCATGGGTGAGCGCCCGCCGGTGGCGCTGATCAACCCTGCGGCCAGCGCGCGCTTGGCGGTGGCAGAAGCCATTACCAACCTCGCGGCTGCGCCGATTGCCAAGCTGTCGGATATCAAACTCTCCGCCAACTGGATGAGCGCTGCTGATCACCCCGGTGAAAACCAGGCGCTGTACGACGCCGTTCATGCCGTGGGCATGGAGCTGTGCCCGGCGCTCGGTATCGCCGTGCCGGTGGGCAAGGACTCCATGTCCATGCGCACTGCGTGGCAAGAGGGCGATGACGCCGAAGAGAAGAGCATTACCTCGCCGCTGTCGCTGGTGGTGACCGGCTTTGCACCGGTGACCGACGCGCTGGCGACGCTGACGCCGCAGATCAACCTGGAACAGGATGAGTCTGATCTGATCTTGATCGACCTGGGGAACGGCCAGAACCGTCTTGGCGGCTCGGCGCTGGCGCAGGTCTATGGCCAAGTGGGCGATGAGTGCCCCGATGTGGACGACCCGGAAGATCTGAAAGCGTTTTTCGAAGTGATCCAAGGTCTGAACCGCGACGGTAAGCTGCTGGCTTATCACGACCGCAGCGACGGTGGCCTGTTGGTGACGCTGCTGGAGATGGCTTTTGCCGCGCACGCCGGTCTCGAAATCAAGCTCGACTGGCTGATTGATGAGCCGGTGGAAGCTTTTAATGCGCTCTTCTCCGAAGAGCTGGGCGCGGTGATCCAGGTAAGCCGTGAGCACACTGAAGAGGTGCTGACGCAGTTCGCCATGGCGGGTATCGAAACCTGCGGCGTGATTGCTCGCCCGCGTTACGACGACCAAGTGCGTGTAACGCTGTTTGAAGAGCCGCTGCTGGAAACCACCCGTCAGCTAACCCAGCGTACCTGGTCCGAGACCAGCTACCGCATGCAGGCGCTACGGGATAACCCGGAATGCGCGAAGAACGAGTTCGACAACTTGCTCGACGTTCGCGATCCGGGCCTTAGCGCCGCACCGACTTTCGATATCAACGACGATATCAGCGCGCCCTTTATCAACACCACCAAGCCAGCGGTGGCCGTGCTGCGTGAACAGGGTGTTAACGGTCAGGTAGAGATGGCCTGGGCCTTCCACAAAGCAGGCTTCGACGCGGTGGATGTGCATATGAGCGACATCCTCGAAGGCCGTGTCTCCCTGGAGGAGTTCAAAGGCTTAGTGGCCTGTGGCGGCTTCTCCTATGGCGACGTGCTGGGTGCAGGCGGCGGCTGGGCCAAGTCAGTGCTATTCAATGAGCGCGCCCGCGAGCAGTTTGAAGCCTTCTTCAACCGCGACGACAGCTTCTCGCTGGGCGTGTGTAACGGCTGCCAGATGCTCTCGCAGCTCAAAACGCTGATCCCCGGTGCGGAAAATTGGCCTGCCTTTGTGCGCAACGAGTCCGAGCAGTTTGAGGCCCGCGTTGCGATGGCACGGGTAGAGAAGAGCCCCTCTATTCTACTGGCGGGCATGGAAGGCTCCAAGCTGCCTATCGCCGTTGCTCACGGGGAGGGCCGCGCCGAGTTCCGCGACACGGCGCACCTGCGTAGCATGCAGTCGAGTAGCCAAATTGCCCTGCGCTACATCGACAACTACGGTCAGGTCACTACGCGCTACCCGGCCAACCCCAATGGCTCGCCGTCGGGCATTACCGGCCTGACTACGCCGGATGGCCGCGTGACGATCATGATGCCACACCCCGAGCGGGTGACCCGTGCGGTCACCAACTCCTGGCGTCCGGCGGAGTGGACCGAAGATGGTGCGTGGCTGCGCCTGTTCCGCAATGCGCGGGTCTGGCTGGGCTAACATCATGTGACCAACCCGAAAGGTGATGGATGACACATCCTGAAAAGGCGGCCTCCGGGCCGCCTTTCTTGGCTAACACGGCAGCGCCTTCGCTGCGCCCCTACCAAACCGAGGCGGTAAAGCGGGTAGTCAGCCACTTTCGCGCCACCAGCGCCCCCGCCGTGGTGGTGCTGCCGACGGGCAGCGGCAAGTCGCTGGTGATCGCTGAACTGGCGAGGCTAGCCCGTGGGCGGGTGCTGGTGCTGGCCCACGTGCGCGAGCTGGTGGAGCAGAACCACGCCAAGTACCAAGCGTACGGCTTAGAGGCGGATATCTTTAGCGCCGGGTTAAAGCGCAAAGAGGCTAGCCGCCAAGTGGTGTTTGGCTCGGTGCAGTCGGTGGTGCGCAACCTGGAGCAGTTCAACGACGCCAGCTTTACTCTGCTAGTGATCGACGAGTGCCATCGGGTATCGCTGGAGGAGGACTCCAGCTATCGGCAGGTGATCGAGCACCTGCGGAGCCAGAACCCGCAGCTAAAAATCCTCGGCCTAACCGCCACACCGTTTCGTTTGGGGCAGGGCTTTATCTACCATCGCCACCACCACGGTATGGTGCGCGGTTCAGAAGAGAGCTTTTTTGCCGACTGCGTGTTCGAGCAGCCGCTGCGCCTGATGGTCAAACAGGGCTTTTTGGCCGCGCCCAAGCGGCTGGTTATGGCCATTGAAGGGTACGACTTCTCGGCGCTGGCGCCCTCGTCCAGCGGGCTTTTTCGGGAGGAGGAGCTCAACCGGGTGGTGGCGGGTAACCGGGCGACACCGGGCATCATTGCCCAAGTGGTGGAGTACGCTGCCGACCGCCAGGGGGTGATGATTTTCGCCGCGACGGTGGCCCACGCCGAAGAGATCATGGGCTATCTGCCCGCCGAGCAGGCCGCGCTGATTACCGGTGCGACCGCCTCGGCCGAGCGCACCGCGCTGATCGATGCGTTTAAAGCGCGCCAACTGAAGTATTTGGTCAACGTGGCGGTGCTGACCACCGGCTTCGATGCCCCCCACGTCGATCTGATCGCGATTCTGCGGCCCACCGAGTCGGTTAGCCTGTATCAGCAGATTGTGGGTCGCGGGCTGCGCCTCTCGCCGGGCAAAGAGGAGTGCTTGATTCTCGACTATGCGGGCAACCCGTGGGATCTCTACGCCCCGGAAGTAGGCGAACCCAAGCCGGATAGCGATAGCGAACCGGTGCAGGTGCCCTGCCCGGACTGCGGTCACGCGAACCTGTTTTGGGGCAAGCGCGACGGCGAGCTGGTGATCGAACACTTCGGCCGCCGCTGCCAGGGGCTGATTGAGGATGACGCAGGGCGCCGCCGCCAGTGCGAGTTTCGCTTTCGCTTCAAAGTATGCGACGAGTGCGGCGCTGAGAACGATATTGCCGCCCGTCGCTGTCATGGCTGCGAGAAGCTGCTCGTGGACGCTGACGACAAGCTCAAGGATGCGCTGAAGCTAAAAGATGCCAAGGTGCTGCGCGTCAGCGGCATGCAGTTAGAGGCGACCACCAATGGTCGTGGGCTGCCGCGCCTAAAAGCCACCTACCACGATGAAGATGGCGAAAGCCTGAGCGAATGGTTTGCCTTAGAAACCCCGGCCCAGCGCCGCGCGTTTTATGCCGTATTTTTGCGTGCCCACCTACGCGCGCCAGGCGGTCAATGGCAACCGACGACGCCTGATGAGGTCGTCAACGAGCAGCGCCGATTGCGCCACCCGGATTTTGTGGTGGGGCGAAAGGTAGGCCGACACTTTCAAATCCGCGATAAGCTGTTTGATTATCAAGGGCGCTATCGTAAAGCCGCCGATGCTGGCTAGATGCCGCGCTGAAAGCGCGCTGTTACACTGCTGTTTTCCCACTCATCAACGAAGGATTCGACCCGCGTGAGCGAGACGCCAAGCGCAGCGCCAGACCAGGACCAAGACGTGGCGGAGTCTACTGCCGAGCCGGTGGTGGAGGCGCTTGGGCGTCTGTTTGATGAGCCCATCATGCAACTGCCGGAAGACCTCTATATTCCCCCCGAGGCACTGCGGGTCTTTCTGGAAGCCTTCGAAGGGCCGCTGGATCTGCTGCTGTATTTAATTCGGCGGCAGAACCTGGATATTCTGACCATCAACGTGGCCACCATCACCCACCAGTACATTGAGTACGTGGAGCTGATGAAAGCCATGGAGATCGAGCTGGCGGGTGAGTACCTGCTAATGGCTGCCATGCTGGCGGAGATTAAATCCCGGACGCTG
>NZ_JAMZBE010000085.1:0-15706 GCF_024158645.1 Halomonas sp. 707B3 | reverse complement strand
GCACAACCCACCCCGCCCAGGAAAGCAAAAAGGGCTTATTCGCGCGACTCCAACCCCAAAGCAGCTAGATGAATATCGCCGCGAGTTACGACGCCGTGCCAATGAAGGCGACACGTTAGCGCTTGGCCTGGTGGTGCTATGTGAGACAGTCAGAAACCAAGGGGGTGGCGGACAATGAGCGAACACTTCGCAGACGCCCAAATCCGTCGCAATCAGCCTGGAGAAAGCGATGCAGAAGAAGCTAAAAGCGATGCAGAGCCTACAGTAAGGGTAGCAACAGATAAGCGTGCTGGGGCGAATGCTGCTAACGCCCCAGCGCCTAACCTGCTGTTCTTTCCAGCGTCACAGCCGTTTGATCTAGCGCCCCTTGATCCCGCCCAAAATGGCGTGCTGGATGCCTTAAAGCGCATCGAGCGCAACACTGCCGGGCGTGCCGTGGGGGTGCCCAAGCGCGCCACGGCGGTGGCTGCGCCTACGCGAGAGGCCGCCAATGCAAGCAGCGTGGCCATGCCTGTCAGTACCGCTCGCTTGGCGGCATCGCAAAACACCGCGACGAATACGGACCAGCTGCGCCAACAGGTGTACCGCGTTAAGCGGATCGAACGCCAGGCAGAACGCACCCTGCCCCCTATACGCCAGCCGCGCACTACCGGTCACCGCGAGCCGATGAACGCGGAGCCACTGGCCACGGTAGCCCGATCAACGGCCACCCGTAACCGCCCCCCTTCCCCCGAAAAGCCGAGCGCTGAGGCAACGGCAGACGTTAAGCCTACGGATAAGCCGCTTACCGCTGACGAACTGCGCAAGATGCCCTTGCGCGGGGATGGGGGCAGGTTCCTATCCCGTGACGAAAAAGCGGGAATGTCGAAAGCCGAGCTAGCGCAAGCCAAGGCCCGTGAAGAGCGCCAGCAGGCGAAGCAAGAGGATAAAACCGACACGCTGCTAAGCAAGCTGGGGGAGATAGCCCACGAAACACTCACGGAACAGGGCGACGCGACCGATGGGGTGGGCACCGCCGTAGGTAATGCCTACTACTCGGCCGCCAAAGAGGTGTATTCGGGTTACCAGGAGCTAGCGGGGGAAGATTCCAAAGCCCGCGAGCTGTACCAGTGGGCGCGTGGTCACTGGGAAAAGCGCCGCAACGCCAGTGAAGAGACACAATCCAAGGCTGCCGCTGCTGATCGTGAGCAGGGCAAGCAAGCAGAAGCGCGCCACGACGATATTAGCGACGAACTGCAGGCTATCGCCGCGACCAATGAAGATGGCTTTGAAGAAGTCGTTAAAGAGGTCAAACGCATTCAGGGTGGGGGCGGCACCAGCATACTTCCTACCCGTGCGGGCTTGGGGCGTGCAACGCCAGGTGGTGCGGGCGGTCGTGGTGGCGCGGCTGGAGGAGGCACCGCACCGCGTGGCCGCATGGGCCGCCTATGGGACCGTGTAAGAAGCCCTTTCACACCTTCCAGCGCTAGCGCTGCTGCGACACCTACGGCCTCCAACGCCACCAGCGGGGCAGCTAGGGCGGCTCAAGCGGCCAGTTCAGCCAGCAGCGGCGCTTCCGGCACCGCCCGCGCCCTTACCGGCATTAGCCGGACGCTTGGCGCGTTAGCGGCTCCTGTCACCGGCGCGCTAGCGTATAACGCGACGCAAAACGAGCTAGCCGAACGCGACGACTTAACCCAAGCCCAGCGCACCACCACCGCCGTTTCGACCGGCGTTGGCGCAGGTGGGGGTGCGTTGGCAGGCGCGGCGGCTGGTGCGGGGGTTGGCGCGGCGGCTGGCTCTGTCGTTCCCATTGTAGGAACCGGCATCGGCGGCTTATTGGGCGGCATTATCGGCGGCGCGCTGGGCGCATGGGGCGGCGAAAAAGCAGGCCGCACCGTGGGCGATGCGGTGGCCAGCACCATGGATAACGTGGAGGAAGAGGCCCGCAAAGCCCTGGACGAGCGCGAAGAGCGTCTGAAACGCCAGGAAGCGTTAGAGCGCAAATGGTACAACCCGACCACTTGGTTTTCAGGTGGTGGCTCCCCAGCGCCGCAATCTACACAAGCACCGCGCTCCTTTGGCGGCATGCCGGGGGCTGGCGCGCGGTCTGCGCAAGCGAGTACCGACGCAAGCCTGGTAGAGCGTGACGACTTCGGGCGCGTCGCTGAAAAATATGAATCCAGCGGTGTTGGTGTCAGCACCGTGTCTACGGGGATTAACGATCCTGGTGGCGTCTCCTACGGAAAGCACCAGCTTTCCTCCGAGGCGGGCACCATGCAGGTGTTCTTAGACAGCCAAGAAGGAGCCGCCTACCGCGATCAATTCGCAGGCATGCGGCCTGGCAGTGATGAATTTTCAGCTCGCTACCGGGAAATTGCCGCCCAAGATGGCGAAGCGTTCGGGGATGCCCAGCAGGCCTTCATTAAGCGCACTCACTATGACCCCGTGGCCAACTACGCCGCTACTCAGGGCATGGACACTGATAGCGAGGCGATTCAAGAGGCGCTTTACTCGCAGTCTGTTCAGCATTCAGGCGAAGGTAATCGAAAGATCATTGACGACGCCATGAGCCGCGTAGGCCCGGATGCCACTGAAAGCGAGGTTATCGACGCGCTTTACGATGCGCGTGGTGACTATGCCAGCGACTTTGTGCAGCCCAGTGCAGGGCGTGAGCGTTACGCCCGTGAACGCGAGGACGTGCGCGCCATTTCGCAGGCCCGCGCTGCTGAAAGCCAAACGGGAGAGCCTGGCAGCACCAGCGAAAATAACCGCCCGCCCCCTTCCATTGCCGCCCCAACTTCCCCGGCAAGCCCCGCCGCCGCTGAGGCAGACGCGCGCCCCATGACGGTGGCCGCTGCGATGGACTACGCCATTAACGGCACGCCAGCCGTAGAGCCGGTGCTGCCCAGCGAGCCGGTGACGCCGATTGATGACCGCCAAGCCGCCAAAGCCTTTAGCCCACGACAACCGCAACCTTCGGGGGCGCTAAGGCGCGAGCGTCGCGAACGGGCACCAGTCCCCGCCCCTGCTGCTGCCCCAAGCCTTGCCAGTAACGCTCAGCCAGTCAGCGCTAATAGCCCGCGTTCCCCGCGCGGTGGCGAAAGCGCACCAGGCGTTAATGACATTCAGATCAACTTTAGTGATTCCGTTTTAACGCTAATGGCGATGGATAGAATTTGATGAGCTGGGGCATTAAGGCATATTGCATTGAATGCAATATATTGATTTTTATGTGTTTTATTTCGAGTTTTATTTGACCTTTTTTCTTATACACCTTAGTTTGTAACTAAATGTAACTTAGCGTGATAAATGAATACAAAAAATCTGACAACTGGCGGCCCTGGAAGACCCAGAGGAGCTAAATCAGCACGACCGACTGCAAAGCAGATCGATAGTTATCGTCGCGACCTGCACGCACAAGCGGCAGACGGTAATACTTTAGCGCTCTTCGGCGTCGTCTTAATTGATGCCCTTGAGCGTCAGGAGTCCCGCTAATGAATGCCGTGGGCACCAACGACCCTACGGTCAGCGATCACCTCAAAGCGTTCATCCAAACGCCCGACGCGCTAGTCGTGGGGATCATTGGCGAAGGTTCGAGCCGTGAGCTGACTTCCTTATGGGAAAGCCCGTTTGAGAACGACACCCCTGGCTCTTATTTCAGCAAGCAGGGTGGCCTACTCCAAGCTGGCGCGCTCGAAGGCGTTGGTATAGAAGCTGGCCAAACCAGCAAGGGCACGCTCAACACCACGCAGGTGTGGAGCGGCACCACGCCGCTAACCTTTAACCTAGTGCTTGAGCTGTACGCGATTTCTGACGCTTACCGAGAAGTGCAGGCCGCGTTTATCGAGCTTGAGAAAGCTGTGTCGCCAGAACTTCTGGGGGGCATCACGCCTGGCGGGCGAATCCCGGATTTTGTGACCCTGAATGCCGGTCGGCAAATCATTTATCCCAAGTGCGTTATCACCACCGTTGGCCGCCCACTCGACGGCCCGATCGGGCGCGATGGCTACCCCTTGCGGGGCAGCGTGACGATTGAGCTGCAGACATTCACGACCGTGAACAAATCAGACATTGCCGCAACGTTCGGATAGGATCAGCATGAAACAGCTACCCGCCCTCGATCAGCGTCTCTCCATTGCCTGGCCCCATCTCGACGCCAGCGGTAAGCCCATCGCTACGTTCGAGAACATTCAAGCTGTTATCGACGCATATAGCGTCACGATAGCGCGGCCTTTGCTCAATGCGGACGACTTCACGCCATTTTTTGGCGAGCGTTACGTTGCTAGCAATGAAAACCAACGGGACTGTCACCGGGCCCAGCTACGCGCTATCTGCGAGCGCAACGAGCTTCACGTTAGGCTTGAGCAAGTCGAACGCTACGTGCAGTTGCGAGGACTAGAAATTGAAGACCAAGAGCGCCGGGCGGCTAATGCTAAGCGCCTCCGTGCAGGTGGTGCGCTATGAAAGATCGACGCGGCTTACACCCCGTAAACCAGCAAAACTGGTTTGCGCCCGGCAACCAGGCCGCCCGCAAGCACGGGGCTTATGCCCGCTATCACCCACCCGAAATTGTTGAGCGCATCACCCCAGACGCTCCCAGCCCAAAGCGGCTGGAAAGCCTGATCCAGCTTGAAGAAGCCAGGCTTCACGCCCTGCTGCAAGAGAAAGCCGCGTGGGCCGCAAAGGCCGAATATGGCGCGCTGGCGCATGGTGACTACCCGCTTACTGAAGTTCGCAACGACCACCTCGGCACCGCCACTAAACGCGAACGGCCTGACTTTGAAGGTCTGATCGACCGCTCGATGGGGCGCATTTCTGCCCTGGTGGCTGAGAAAGAGCGTATCAAAGCCACGCCAGCCTACGTGGCAAATACCCTTGCCCGCATCCTTGATGAAGCCGAAGCCGCTGGCTTATCTGCCGTGGATACTGCCGAGCGAGTGGAGCGCGCTGGCCTGGCCGTGCCTTTCAGTCTTCAACAGCGAGTACGCGCCGAGCTGTCAACTTACGAGCCGCCCGAGCCGGAAGGCGGCATGACTGACGACGAATTAGAGCGCTTATCGCTTGAGTACGAAGAAGAAATCGAAGGCGAAGTCGAGTGGCTTGAACAACGACGCGAAGAAGTACGCGACATGCACAGTAAACAGCAGAGTGAGAAACACAGTGAATGAATTAACAGAACAGCAAGCTGCCGAGCTAGAGGCCGTAGAGAAGCGCTTCGGCAGCTACGGCGGGCTGGTTCACGGTGCTTATGACACCGACCTGACCCCTTTTCAGATCAAGCATTGCGAGAACGTCTTACAAATCGGTCATAGCAAGTTTGGGCGCGAGCTTGCCGCTCAATATGGCGAAAGCTACCCCCTTGAAGCGCTGGCCAAGCGTATCGACCACGACATTAACCAAGCAGGTAATAACCAATGAATGCAGCCACAAAAGCACCAGCAGAACGTATGAGCATGACTGAGATTGAAAGCGAGCTGGCGCAGCTCAAAGAGGAAGATCGAAAGGACTTTTCTACCCACGGTCGCCGCGATTTTAAGGCAGAAGCTGAGCAAGTAGCCGCTCAAGAAGCCGCCGAGATTCGTGCCGAGGCAACGCTTTATGCAGGTCGGCAACGCAAGCGGTCGGCCCGCCGTAATGAGCTAGAAAATGCGCTGGCAGCGCTCAAAGCAGCGGACGTAAGCGCGAAATTTGACGGCATCGCTAAAGCCCACGGTGAAGCCTTGGCCGAGGCCCACGCGGCATTATCAGAGATCGATTTTGATGCGCTCACAGCGCTGGAAGAGCAAATCAGTCACTATTTGCTGACTGAGGCAAGTGTGCGCAAACACGCAGCCGAAGCGGTATACACGGCGAAAAATGCAGGCGTAGCCGTTCCTGATATTCAGTCCATTTATTCGGCCCGGCTTTCCCTGACCCATGACCGCCTGGAGCGCTTGAAGCAGCAAATCAGCAGCTCCGGCCAGCGCGCAGCGCATGACCAGGCGCGGCTGGGCGTTAACTACGTCGCCATCTGATACAGCCGGGGAAACGATGGAACGCGAAATAGAACGGCAGCATGACGTTGACGCGGGGTGCGGGGGTTACGACCCCCGCTCTGAAGGGGCGGTAAAGATGTGGATCACGGCAGTGAAGCTGTACGCACAAGACGTTATGACCGCCGCCCTGGGGCGTCAAAATTTTGATAACGGGCGTGCCTTACGCGACCTACGTGGCGAGCAACGCCAGCTACGCACCCTTTGCGAGCCTCTGGGAGCTGACGTTGAAGCAGTCGCGCGTGCTATCGAGCGATGCGTAGCGCGCGGCTATGGAGCGGGCATAGCCGCCACGCCGCAAAGGCGTAAGGTGAAGCAAAAGCGAGCAGCATAACCGCCCGCGTGGCGGTTTTTTTTGAGTAAGGTGCGATATTCCCACCACATAACGCCGGGCTCAAAGGTGGAAAGATACCTTGCTGCCAAGAGTGCGATATTCCCGCCACGTTTACTCTATGCAATGTTGAACGTTATGCATTATGCTTGATTCAGGTTTTGGCTGGGGAAAGCGGGTGATTAAAAGTTTCAAGGATAAGCAAGCCGAAACCATCGACCAGGGCAACGTATCGCGCAAGCTGCCGCAGAATATGCAGCGCAACGCTCGTAAAAAGCTGAGGCAACTTGGCGCAGCTCATGCTTTGGATGATCTACGCATCCCGCCCGGAAATAGGCTTGAGGCCTTGAAGGGTGACCGCGAAGGGCAGCATAGCATCCGCATTAACGATCAGTGGAGACTATGCTTTCGGTTTGAAAACGGACATGCGTATGAAGTTGAAATTGTTGATTATCACTAGGAGCTAACACATGGCTAAGCGACTACCCAACATTCACCCCGGCGAAATTCTCTGGGAAGATTTTATGGAACCAATGGGGCTGACCAAGCGCGCCTTGGCTGAAGCAACCGGGATGCCTTCTACGCGCGTAGGCGATATTACGCTTGGCCGCCGTGGCATCACGGCTGATACAGATATCCGGCTTTCGCGCTACTTTGGAACAACAGAAGGGTACTGGCTGAGACTGCAAAACGCTTATGACCTGGAAGAAGCACACCGGCGCATGGTCGCTTGAGTTTTTTTAATGCAATAGTTGGGGCACCATGAAGGCGTCTCACGATAACGCGCCAAGCGGGCTGCTGTGGCGTTATTCATGGCTGTTTATTCTCACTATGGGAATGGCTAAACGCTTGCTGTGTAGAGGATTTTTCTATAGCCCTCACAACAGTATGAACGAATCATGTAAAATGCTTTTTGCTGGGCAGCAACAAGGCTCGGCAGGTAAGATTCAGGACGTGCAGACACAAAAAAGCCCAGAGTTACCAGCTCTAGGCTTAATTGCACAGAAAGAATCTGTCTTTTTCATCGCAGTCACTGGGTACACCGACCAAAGCTTCCCAGTGCTGCTACACAATTTGCAGTGTGCTGATGACCCCAGCGCGTAAACGTTGAAGTCATTTTACAGCAAAAGCAGCGAAGTTTCGATGAAACACGCTGCTTTGCTAACTTCAAGTTTAGTCGCTCAGAGTATTACTTTGCAAGTAATACCGGGGCTGAAGCACTGCTAGGGATTAGCAGTGAGTACAGTCAGAACGACCCTTCAATTCACGCTTTTCAGTTCGCGTGACCCGCTGACAAAGCGCATTTTCAAGCGCGACGATGGCGGCGTTGGTAAAGAATCGGCCTCGCTAGCGCGTGGTACGGCACAGCGTATCGACGTGAACGGTGCCCAAGGGCTGGCGCATTTTCTTAACCATTTAGCACCTACACAAGCCGTAGCGTATGGCGTCACTGACCGCTTAACCGCCAATATCGGGCCACGCAACTACCTACGCCCCGGCGAAATCAGTCGTTCACGCGATAATTTCACATGGCCCACCGGCCCCGGCGTGCTGTTCCTCGATTTTGACGGGAAACACGACGCCGATAGCATTCCGGCACTACGCCAAGCGCTGGCTAGTGCGATGCCTGAACTGGACGCAGCGCCGCAGGTATGGACGCGCTCAAGTTCTGCCGCCATTTTCGACCCGGCCACCGGGAAAACCTCACAAGGCGGGCTGCATTGCTACGTGATTGTTGGCGACGCTGGCGCTATTCCCACTATCGGACGGCAGCTTTATGACGCTCTTTGGATGACTGGCCATGGCTACCATGAGCTGAGCAAGGGCGATAACCCCGCCGCCCTGGAGCGCTGCCTGGTGGATGCCAGCGTATGGCAACCGGAACGACTGGACTACGCCGCCGCGCCGCTGGTGGAAGCACCGCTTTCACGCACAGCGCCCACGGTTATTAAAGTCGTCAATGATGACGCCGAGCCGCTAAATCCGGTACGCATTAAAGCGCTAACAGACGCCCAGCAAACCGCCGTGAACAACGCTAAGCGCGCTAGCAAGGCCAAGGCCGTGGCATCGGTACACCGTCAGCGGAAAACACTGCTAGATGCACTACCGCCCGCACAGCGAGAGCCCCAGCGCCGTCGCTGGCTATCGCTTGACCGCCTAGTGCTAACCCCTGACGCGCCCCTGATTCTCGGCACCGGTCAAACCATCCTTGCTGGGGACATTTTAGCTAACCCGTTACAGTACAACGGCAAACACTGCCGTGACCCACAAGACCCCTTCAACGATAACGCGAACAACAGTCAAGGCTTGATCTATGCCGATGAAAAGGGCTGTCGTATTTTCTCGCTAGCCCACGGCGGGCGCACTTTTCGCATTACTGCCGAAGCACCCCAAGAGGCTCAGCAAGCCGCCCCTGAAACGCTAGTGCTAGCCCCTGAGCCGGACACCCGCGACATTATCAGCGCGTGCTATCGCCACCGTGCCACGGCCACGGCTAGCGGGCTGGAAGCCGCCGCTAGCGAAGTAGGCGCAACGCTGGATTATGCGGTCCAGGTCTGGATGAACCACATCAAGCACAACGCCCAACCGCTGCACAGTGACGCCCGTCCCACGCAGACGTTCGACCGCTTTGCAGACGTTGCAGACGTGTTCAGCACCAGCCGGGAAAGCCTTTTTACGCTGGCAAAGCTAGGCGCAGGCAAGACAAAAGAGCTGGGTGGGCGCGTCGTGCACCAAGCCCAGGCCGAAGGGCGCCCGGTGCTCACCGTCACGGTGCTACGCGCTCTTACGTGGGCAAACGCAGAGGTCTTTAGCGCGACTCACTACAGCGACAACGCCCCCACGCTGGACGCTTCACACACAGTATCGACCACGCTTCACAGCCTGAATAGCCCAAAGCTAGCGGGATTTTTGGAGCGTATCGAGTACGAACGCGGCGTTATCGTGATCGACGAAGCCGCCGCCGTGGCTGGGCTGCTTTTCAGTCGCGATACGGACGGCAGCATCCTCGGTAGCCGCCAGCGGCATGAAATTATCAGCACGCTAACCCGCCTAGCGGGCGCTGGTGTGCAAACGCTTATGCTCGATGGTGACGGTACGCCGTGCGCCAAGGTGCTGGCTGAACTCATGGGCTGCCGCGTGGTGGCTTGCACCGAGCAAAAGCACCCCGACCCGATGGCAGCGGTCTACCCGGAACTGATCGTTGAGCATGACGGCAAAAACACCGCCTCAACGCCCTGCCATGCTGAGATTATTCGCCTGCTGCAAGCCGGGGAGCGTGTTGTACTGCCCACCGACAGCCGAGAGCAGGCCGAACGGTTGCACGCCCTGTACGCCCCCATGGCCACCGGGGGCGCGCTGTGCATCCACGGCAGTAACGCAGACGGCAAAGAGCAGGCAGCATTCCGGGCAAACCCCAATGACCAGGCTAAGCGTTGGCAGCTCATTATCTATTCGCCCGCGCTAAGCGTTGGCGTTAGCGTGACCAGTATCACCCCTCATATTTTCGTATTCGCCCGCGCGGGCAGTCTGGACGCTGCTGGCCTATGGCAGCTTGCCCGACGTTTCCGCGCCGCTGCTAGCGGCCTGGTTCGCTTTATTGTGGGGGCTAACCTTTGTCGCCCCCAGCGCCAGCGAATCGGCTTAAAAGACATTCAAGGGGATATTGCCCATCACGCCCACGCCCTCGACCTGCTGAACAACGCACCCGAATTACGCGGCATGGTGGCGGCTGAGTGGCAGCGCAACCTGTACGACGCGAACCCGCTTCACGCCCTGATCGGGCATCTTGGCAACATTGGCGTAGTCACCACGCTGGCTTACTCCAACGATGCCAAAGGCGTTGATGACCGCAAGTTGGCAAGAGAGGCAGTACGCACCGCCCGCATTGAGCATATCGCCACCGCTGACCACATGGGGGAGCTAGAAGCCGCCCAATTTGAGCGCACCGCCCGCGCCGTGCCGGAGGATCAAGCGAAGCTGGAACGTAACCGCATTGAGCAAGCGCTAGCGCTTACCCACGACGATTGCGAGGACGATGGCAGCCTTCCAGTTACGCTGGTTGAAGAAGCGCTATACGACAACCTCACCAAGCGCACACGCCGGTTAAGCCTGCTGCTGGCCAGCGCCCAAGGAGCCGACCTGGAAGCAAGCGACGACCCAGCGCCGGGCTTTGTGTACTTGAAGCACAAGAACGCCCAGGCGCGGTTAATGCTCGATATTTTGAAGGCGCTAGAAACGGACAGTGGGGAAATCATCGTGACCGCTGCCAAAGCACGCAAGGTGGCCGATGCCTTCCGGCGACGCATCCATGTTGCGTACGGCGATATTTCTAAGCCTCCTAGCAAAAAGGCGTCTAGCCAGAGCTTCACACGTTGGGCACGCGATTTACTTCACGGCTGGGGGCTGCTGTCAGGCAAAAGCGAGCAAACATGGACGCGAGACGAAGAGCGTGGAGAGCGTGCATATACTTATCAAATTGATGAGCACGTAGCGACGTTTGCGACCCGTTTAAGCGCTCGACACCTTGCTAAAAGTGTCGAACTACAAAACAGCCTGGAACCCGCGTGGTTGTCGGCTTTAGCTGGCTACACTTGCAACAGTGGCGTGTATAACTATAACGCCCCAAGTGTAGCCAGTGACGCGGCATAGAAAACCCAAACAAGGAGACGCACCGCGATGCTGACTCAGAGGCAAATACAGCAGTTGAGAAGTGAAGAACCGCCGTGCCACATTCAAGCTGGATGGATTCATAAAGCGTTGGAAGCCTATCCCGCGCAGGAGCATCATGGTGCATGGCACCAGCGGGGAAAATGCTATTTTTACCGGCATGAATACGCCTTGAGCACTTGGCTTGAAATTGATGGTGATACCATCCGTTCGTGTCTTACTGATTCATCTGACGGCGGCTCATGGGGCTTTGATAAGCAAGGAAATTTCTATGTTACTTGTTTCTATCACGAAACCACTGAACGCGTGGACTTGATAGCGAAGGTAAAGCAGCTCCATTTGAAGAGCATACAGAGTAAGTCACCAGGCAGAAACGCCTACCTGGAAGCTAAGGGGCGCTGAACTCACTGGCCACGCCAACCGCATCACAATTACCGTTATGATGAGGTTAGCCTATTTGCCTTTTCGCGCTCGCATGCTCCTCAAAAACCCCAGGACAAACGGGAAATCGCGAAACGGGAAACCCGCTGAAACGCCCGTGTGGCGTGGCTTTCAGCGCTGGTGCTCAAATTCATCATAACAACTATTATGTTGCATTTAGCGCCGCCCACGGCCTGGAAGTGCCCGCCCACGCTGCTAGTTTTTCCGCGCCTGCCACGTTCTCGACCTACCCCTGGCCTGATTACCCCGCTAGCACCGCTGACGCTTAGAACGCCTCACAGCGTGATATTGCAAAGCATGAAATAGACTTTAGATTGCTTGCTGCCTAATTGTTTTTTGTCTATATTGTGTTCTGCGAACACACTAAAGGAAAAGCGAGCATGGCAAACGAGCGCAAAGCGCATATCACGGCACGTATCCCCCCGAAACATCTTGAGGAGCTGAACGAGCTAGCACGTCAGCACCGGAGGGAAACGGGCGAAGATATCCGGCTTGCCGACCAGGTGCGTGACGCGATTAGTGAGTATCTACAAAAGCGCCGTGGCGGCGTCGAAAAATAGCAGGGAGCAGTAATGCTAGAGCAGCATGTAGAACAGCAGCAGGACCGCTTTGAACGACTATCAGTGCTTCTGGCAGAACTGTGCCGAATCGAGCACGATGGTTTAAGCGTGGCAGGCAAATTGCTGTTAGAAGAAACAATGACCGAAGCCGCGCTGGGCAGTGAAGACGCACAGCTTGCGCTAGATGAAGCGGGCGATAAAGCCGCGTAAAAATTGAGAGCGCCCCCGCGCTGCTACCAACAGCCGGGGGCATGACAACGTGCCAACGTTTGAGGGCAAACACGATGCAAAGCAAGTATACATTACCGGCAATGAACGCCGCGACATTAGCCGCCCTGGTGGCCGTGCTGGCACCGTATCGGCAAGAGCGCATCACCCCCGCCGTTATGGGCTTAGCACTTCAGCTAGCTCGCAAGGAGGCCATGCAATGAACCGTAGACATGTTATTCAGACTGATGACAGCGTAGACGCTGCCGACATTAAAGCCGCGCTTGAAGCTGCTGGCATCTATGCCGAGGTGCAACCGTTGCATCTACAGGGAGCGGCAAAGCTGGCTGCTGCTGAGGTGGCTGATTATCCCGTAGACCAGCAGGGTAACGCCCGCGATTCGCTTATAGCCTGGATGGATGAATTGCTAGACGCTGCCGATGAGGCCCGGCTAAAGCGGATTACTGACAGCATTGCTAAGCTAAAGCGCGCGTATGGTGAATTGGCAACGTGGCGCTGCAAAGGCGGTTACATTGCACTGGATGTGCCCACGGCATTCGTGACCAGTATTGCCCGCGCCCCCAACGATGCGCGCCGCGATATTGAGCTGCGCACCCTTACCGGGCTGCTCTTGCCTCAGCTTGAGCGGATCCCGCATATCATCATGCGTGGCACGTTAGGTGCCCAAACAAACGGCAGGAATGACGACTACCAACGCCTGGTGGCCATGGCCGTTGAAGAGCTAGCGGTAGACCACAACTAGATATAATAGGGATTATAGTTAGTTGTTTAGACACCTAAGGCAGGCCCGCTAACTAGATAGAATAGCAGTTATAGTTAGTTGTTGGCCGCGCTAAGTAAGCCCCCAATATACATATAATGGTAGTTATAAGAACCTTAGAAAGCCCGCCACTGAGCGGGCTTCTTTGTGGCTGTAACCCGCATGGTTACGCGGTTTTACATCGTTTTGACTACCTCTGAATGGTAAAATGTGGACACTATGACCACCGGATAAACACCCATGCTTACTCATCGTTTTAACGTTCCCCGCCATGCCATCGAATCGACCCGCCGCGAGCTGAACAGCGACCGCTTTTGTGAATCACTACGCTTGCGCGAAACGCTGGGATACCTGGAAAACGACCGTCGCACTATTACTGAGTCGCCTCCTGCTTTGCTACTGACACGCCTGGAAGTGGACAGCAATGGTGCTGCCGTGGCCACGCTGGAAACCCTGGCGACCGATGAAGGCCGGATCGTGCGCGCCCTGGTGGCGGGACTGGACGTTGACCAGTATCGTTTTACGTTGATACGTGGGCAGTATGGCCACCTGTTGGGACTGGATTTTGAACTGACATCACTTGCAACACGGCAGACGGTACGCCGGGCGCTATCACGCGCCTTTGACGATGCCGCTGATATTGCCGCCGTGCTGGTGCATGAGCCACGCGACCCCGTAGAGCTGCCAGTGCGTCAGCGTCAGCCGGAAATGATTGCTCCCCAGGTTATCCAGCGTGCCCATGCTATGGAGCGTCAGCAGGTGGCAGAGAAGACGAGGCGCAACGTTAAACCGCTGGGCTTTACGTTTGATTGAGTGTTGCCGCGCTGTCACGAGTGACACACAATGCACTGACACGCCATGACTACGCGGTGACACGCCATGCAGTTTACTATCACTGAAGCCGCTAAATTGTACGGTAAACAGCGTAAGACGCTTTACCGGCACATCGAGTCAGGCCAGTTGTCATGCGGCTTTCGTGGCGATGGTAAGCGCGTGCTAGACCTTGCTGAGTTGATCCGTTGCTACGGGGAGCCACCCGGCAAGCTAACCGCTAGTGACACGGATTCGACACGCGATGACCCAGCGAGTGACACGCTTGTCACGCAGGCGTTGCTTGATGAAATGCGTAAGCAAACAGCAGTAATAGAGCGCATGAGTGAACGCATCGAGCAACTAGAGCAAGCGCTGCTGCGATTGCCAGCGCCAGCCGCCGAAGGCGAGACAACGCCCCTCCCATCTACCCAGGAACCTGCGCAAAGCACCGAAACCCACCGCCAGCCCCCCAAGGATTTCAGCGACCTGCTGGCGCGTTTTGAGGCCCGCACGAAGCACTAACTCGCCTTGGGCTTGGAGGGCATTTTCGTTGCTTGAAAGTATACCGTTATCATTTTCTTTTTCCCTAAGATAACGGTATATCGGCTTTACCGAGTATGGCGTAGAGATAGTTTTATCGGCATATTGGAAGTCATATCTACAAGAGGAGGGGATGAAGTGAGCCATTACGATGATGACGAGAGAGTTTTGGAAGGAACAGCTAAGCACCTCAAGGCTATGAGGCAATATCGCAATCTCGATAGCGGATTCAAAGAGATTCTCGACATTGAGAAGGAACGGGGCAGTGAGTTTACAAAGGCATTAGGCGAGAATGCCGGGCGTATCGACAGCTTCTCAAAGTATCAGTCCGCTGATGAAGATACGCGCAAAATAAGCCGTGAAAACGGCATGGTTGAAGCGAATAGCGATAGCTGGACTGCAACCACACACTCCGATGCCATCGACCTCTGTCCGAGTGACCAGATTGCACTGGAAGATATGGACAATAAGGAACCGGCTAAAAAGAAATAACGCATTCTTATGGGGTTGGCAGGTTCTTAATCAGAAGGCCAGCCGCTCGAACTGCTTGCCGGAAAGCGCCGTGTACAGCACGGTGTTTTGAATATTGGCGTGCCCCATGTATTGCTGCACCGTGCGAATGTCCGTCCCGTTGTTAATCAAGTGAACCCCGCAGGCATGGCGTAAAGCGTGAGGGTTCCACTTCATCCCTAGCGTCTTCTCGCTGATTCGGTGAAACATCTTCCTAAAGCCGTCGATACTGACCGGCGCACCACGCTCATTGACGAACACGAAGCCATTTAGACGGCCTGCCGCCTCCCGGTATCGCTTAAGCGCCCGGATCGTCTCCCCTTGAAGCGGATGCGTGCCATCCAATGACCCTTTTGCGCGCTGTACCGTGACGGTGTGGCCGCTGTTTAGGTCAAAGTGTTGCCACTTAAGCGCCACCAGCTCGCTAATGCGCAACCCATGCTCAAACGCCAGGCGAATCATCAGCGCATCACGCTGGCCATGGCGTCCCTTCTTTGCCGCTGCAATAAGCTGGTGAACCTCATCCCGCGTCAGGTATTTCCGACCACGCGCTTCATCGTTATCCGAGCGCGTGCGAACTGTCCGGCTTTCAGTGGTTGGGTGCAGTGTGACCACGTTACCCGATGCCGCGTTATTCATGGCTTTTTCCTTCCCTTGTTTTTCCTACTGTCCGGCTTCTAGTCAGAACCCGGACAGTTATAGCACCCCCTGCTTAGATGGGCAATCCCTTTTAGTTAGGTGGGAGAAGTCGCTTATTGCGGGTAAATTTACATAAAGATACAATAAAGTTACATTTTGTTACATAAAGCGAATAACATGACCCCAGTTCCCCCGCACAACC
>NZ_JAMZBE010000084.1:0-15886 GCF_024158645.1 Halomonas sp. 707B3 | reverse complement strand
GTTTCGAAGGCGGTCAGATGCCGCTGCAGCGTCGTTTGCCGAAGTTTGGCTTCACGTCTGCTAAGTCGCTGGTATCTGAAGAAGTACGCCTGGCTGAGCTTGCCAAAGTTGCCGGTGACGAAGTCACTATGGAAACTCTGAAGCAAGCCAACGTGCTGAAGGATGCTACGCAACACGCGAAGATCATCCTTTCTGGCGAACTGAATAAGGCGGTTACCGTTCGTGGTATCAAGGTCACCAAAGGTGCCCGTGAAGCGATCGAAGCCGCTGGCGGCAAGGTAGAGGACTAAATGGCCAAGTCAGGAAATATGCCGGCGATGGGCAGCGGTCTGAGTGAACTGTGGGCGCGTTTGCGCTTCGTGCTCCTCGCCATCGTGGTGTACCGTATTGGTGCCCACATTCCCGTTCCCGGTATCAATCCTGACCAGCTTGCTGCCTTGTTTAGGGAGCAACAGGGCACCATCCTAGGCATGTTCAACATGTTCTCGGGTGGCGCCCTGGAGCGCATGAGCGTCCTCGCCTTGGGCATTATGCCTTATATATCGGCGTCGATTATCATGCAGCTTATGACTGCGGTCTCCCCTCATCTTGAACAGCTCAAGAAAGAGGGCGAGGCTGGCCGCCGCAAGATCAGCCAGTACACCCGCTACGGCACGGTGATACTGGCACTTGTCCAGGCTACCGGCATGTCCGTGGGTCTGGCTAGCCAAGGCATCGCTTACAGCGCTGACTTCAGCTTCTATTTCACTGCGATCATCACATTTGTGTCAGGCGCGGTGTTTATGATGTGGCTAGGTGAGCAGATCACTGAGAAGGGTATCGGCAACGGCATATCGCTGCTGATCTTCGCAGGGATCGTCGCTGGGCTGCCCAGTGCCGTGGGGCAAGCGTTTGAGCTTGCTCGCAATGAAGGGGCCTGGAATGTTCTTCCGCTGTTAGCGCTGTCAGTGCTAGGTATTGCCACCGTTGCGTTTGTGGTGTTCATTGAGCGCGGTCAGCGCCGCCTTAAAGTGAACTACCCGCGACGCCAGGTCGGCAATAAGATGTATGCAGGCCAAAGCAGCTACTTACCTTTGAAAGTAAACATGGCGGGTGTTATTCCAGCTATTTTTGCTTCCAGTATTCTTCTCTTCCCGGCCTCTATCGGTCAGTGGGTGGGTGCTGGTGAAGGAATGGAGTGGTTGCAGCGTGCATCACAAGCGTTAGGCCCCGGCCAACCGCTTTACATCTTGCTTTTCGCGGCGGCAGTGGTATTCTTCTGCTTCTTTTACACAGCGCTGGTCTTCAACCCCAAGGATGTGGCTGACAATTTGAAAAAGTCAGGCGCCTTCCTGCCGGGCATTCGCCCCGGCGAGCAGACCGCTCGCTATATCGACAAGGTGATGACTCGTCTCACTCTGTTCGGTGCCTTGTATATCACTGCGGTTTCCTTGATGCCCCAGTTCCTGATCGTAGCGTGGAACGTACCGTTCTTCTTCGGCGGAACGTCGCTTCTGATCGTGGTAGTGGTCATCATGGACTTCATGGCCCAGGTGCAGTCGCATCTCATGTCGCATCAATATGACTCAGTGATGAAGAAGTCCAACCTGAAAGGCTACGGTAGCGGCGGCATCATGCGCTGAGGCGCGCCGTTGCGAATTGGAGAGAACGATGAAAGTTCGAGCTTCCGTAAAGAAGATGTGCCGTAACTGTAAGATTATTCGTCGCAATGGCGCTGTTCGCGTCATTTGCATCGAACCGCGGCACAAACAGCGTCAGGGCTAAACCTGGGCTGTATTAAGCCGGTGCCGGCATACCCCTTGCCTTAGGGCTCTTAAAGGGGTATGCTGTTGCGCCTTTTGTAGATGAATAAACGAGCAAGCCGCTCAAATTTCGGAGTAAGCTGATGGCCCGTATTGCAGGCGTCAATATCCCGGACAACAAGCATGCGGCGATCTCGCTGACCTATATCTTCGGGATTGGCCGTACTCGCGCTCAGCACATCTGTGCTGCTGCCGGTATCGCGCCGACTGCCAAGATCCAGGATCTGTCTGGCGACGAGCTGGATACCCTGCGTTCTGAAGTTGGTAAGTTTACCGTAGAAGGCGACCTTCGTCGTGATGTCACGCTTAACATCAAGCGTCTCATGGACTTAGGCTGCTACCGTGGTCTGCGTCATCGTCGTAGTCTTCCGCTGCGTGGTCAGCGGACTAAGACTAACGCGCGTACCCGTAAGGGCCCGCGTAAGCCGATCCGCAAATAACACGCAGGCTCTTTAATAGAGAGCTGACGTTAAGACAGGAATAGACATCAACATGGCTAACCCGCGTAGTAACCGTAAAAAGGTTAAAAAGCAGGTAGTGGACGCCGTAGCGCACATCCATGCCTCTTTTAACAACACGATCGTGACGATCACAGACCGCCAGGGCAACGCTCTCTCTTGGGCAACAGCCGGTGGTTCGGGTTTTCGTGGTTCTCGCAAGAGCACCCCGTTCGCTGCTCAAGTAGCAAGTGAACGTGCAGCGACTGCTGCAGCCGAGTATGGTGTGAAAAACGTAGACGTGCTGGTCAAAGGCCCCGGTCCCGGCCGTGAATCCGCCGTGCGCGCACTGAATGCCGCCGGCTTCCGCGTGCAAAGCATCGTAGACGCGACGCCCATTCCCCATAATGGCTGCCGTCCGCCTAAGAAACGCCGCGTTTAAGGAGACAGATTCATGGCTCGTTATATTGGACCTAAGTGCAAATTGTCTCGTCGTGAAGGCACCGACCTCTTCCTGAAGAGTGGCGTGACTCCCTTCGAGAAAAAGTGTAAATCCGAGCAAATCCCGGGTGTACACGGCCAGCGTCGTCAGCGTCTTTCCGACTACGGCTTGCAGCTTCGTGAGAAGCAGAAAGTACGCCGTATGTATGGCGTACTCGAAAAGCAGTTCCGCAACTACTACAAAGAAGCCGCTCGCCTGAAAGGTGCGACCGGTGAAGTATTGCTGCAACTGCTTGAATCCCGACTGGACAACGTCGTCTACCGCATGGGCTTCGGCTCGACTCGCTCTGAAGCGCGTCAGCTGGTCAGCCACAAGGCGATTTCCGTGAATGGCCGCACCGTTAACGTTGCTTCCTACCAAGTGAAGCCCGGTGACGTTGTTGCTATCCGTGAAAAGGCGAAGAACCAAGCCCGTATTCAAAACGCGTTGAGCATTGCTGCCAACCGTGGCGACATCGCTTGGATCGAAATCGACGCCAAGAAGATGGAAGGCACTTTCAAGGCTCTGCCTGAACGCGGTGACCTGACTGCCGACATCAACGAAAACCTGATCGTCGAGCTGTACTCCAAGTAAGCAGTTTGATTTACGTTTCTGCTTCTTGAGGCCTGGGCGGGATAGCAAAGCTAACCGCCCAGATGCTCTTGAGTATTGTGCTTTAGAGTACTCAGTATCCGTTTGGCAGCCTGAAAGGTGTTCATATGCAGCGTTCAGTGACAGAGTTTCTTCGTCCTCGCGACATCAAGGTCGAAGAAATCAGCGCACATCATGCCAAAATCGTTCTCGAACCGTTCGAGCGCGGCTTTGGTCACACCCTGGGGAATGCACTTCGTCGCATTCTGCTTTCATCCATGCCCGGCGCTGCCGTGGTAGAGGCTGAAATTGCCGGTGTAGAGCACGAATACAGTGCGCTCGAAGGGGTGCAGGAAGATGTCATCGAAATCCTCCTGAACTTGAAAGATGTTGCGATCAAGATGCACAGCCGCGATGAGGCGGTGCTCTCGCTGAACAAGCAGGGCCCAGCCGTCGTCACCGCTGGCGACATTGCGCTTGATCATAGCGTCGAAATCGTCAACCCGGACCACGTCATTGCACACGTCAATGAAGGTGCCGAGCTGAAAATTCAGCTTAAGGTAGCGCTGGGTCGTGGTTACGAACCGGCTGACGCTCGTGGCTCTGATGAAGAGACCCGTGCTATTGGCCGCCTGCAGCTGGATGCCACCTTCAGCCCTGTTCGCCGCGTTTCCTACTCGGTCGAAGCCGCTCGTGTTGAGCAGCGTACCGACCTCGATAAGCTGATTATCGACCTGGAAACTGACGGTACCCTGGATCCGGAAGAGGCTATCCGTCGCAGTGCGACCATTCTGCAAGAGCAGCTGGCCGCCTTCGTCGACCTGGAAGCTGACAAAGAGCAGGAAGTCGAAGAGGAAGAGGATCACGTTGATCCTATCCTATTGCGCCCCGTAGACGATCTTGAGTTGACCGTACGCAGCGCTAACTGCCTAAAAGCCGAGAATATTTACTACATCGGTGATCTGATTCAGCGCACAGAAGTGGAGCTGTTGAAGACCCCGAACCTCGGTAAAAAGTCTTTGAATGAAATCAAAGATGTATTGGCGGCGCGTGGCTTGTCCCTCGGTATGCGGCTGGAAAATTGGCCACCCGCTAGCCTGAAGGACGACAAGGCCTCCGCGTGAGTGTCGACTTGAGTCCCAGTTTGGTAAGGAATCACAACCATGCGTCATCGTAAGAGTGGTCGTCATCTGAATCGTACCAGCTCGCACCGTCAGGCCATGTTCAAGAACATGTCTGTCTCGCTGGTCGAACATGAAGTTATCAAGACAACCCTGCCTAAGGCCAAGGAACTGCGTCGCGTTATCGAGCCGCTGATCACCCTGGCTAAGCAGGATAGCGTTGCAAACCGCCGTCTGGCGTTTGCTCGTACGCGCTCCAAAGAAGCCGTCGGCAAACTGTTCAACGAGCTGGGTCCGCGTTACGCCGAGCGTCCGGGTGGTTACATCCGTATTCTCAAGTGCGGTTTCCGCACTGGCGACAACGCCCCGATGGCTTACGTTGAGCTAGTAGACCGTCCGGTAGCTGAAGAAGAAGCTGTAGCTGAGTAAGGCTATCCCTTCTTTTTTAGCAAAATGAAAACCGACCCTTTTGGGTCGGTTTTTTTTATGCTTCTACGCTGGAAATACCTAGGCTTATGAGTGTTAATCAAACATGTGCAGATCAATTTATGCAGTAGGCATGCTAGGCTAAAGCAGCAGCCGTAAGAGCGGTAAACGGCATCGCGGCGTGTTCAATCAGCAAGAGGTCGGTATGGCAACAACACGGAGAATGGGCGCAGCGTCTTGGGTAGCTCAATGGCTGTTAATAGTGCTCGTCGTGACGTTCGTTGGCAGCGCTAGTGCCCAGGGAAACCCGCGTTATGCAGGCATTGTGGTCGATCTGGAGAACGGCGAGGTAATGTACGCTGAAAATGCTGATGAGCCGCGCTACCCCGCATCGCTAACCAAAATGATGACGTTATATTTAACGTTTGAAGCGCTGGAAAATGGCACGCTGAGCCTCAATCAGCCGCTGTCCGTCTCGGCCCAGGCAGCGGCCATGCCCGCGACCAAACTATGGCTCTCGGCAGGTAGCTCTATCCCGGTGGATACGGCCATTCGCGCCTTAGCAGTGCGTTCTGCCAACGATGTGGCGGTCGTGGTGGCAGAGGCACTAGGAGGCAGCGAGCAACGCTTTGCGAACCTGATGACGGCGAAGGCGCGTGAGTTGGGCATGAATGCCACTACCTTCCGCAATGCTTCGGGCTTACCGGATGATCTGCAAATCACCACCGCGCGAGATATGTTGACGCTCTCGGTGCGGGTGATGCAGGACTTTCCCCAGTATTACCACTATTTCGGTTTGCAGGAGTTCACCTACCGCGGTACTCGCCATACCAGCCACAACCGATTGGTGCGTGACTACCCAGGGGCCGATGGCTTAAAAACTGGTTTCATTCGCGCCTCAGGCTTTAACGTGGCCACCACTGCTGTCCATGATGGCCGCCGTATGGTAGCCGTAGTGATGGGTGGATTCAGTTCCTCTTCCCGTGATACCCATATGGCAGATCTGCTAGACCGCAGCTTTATGCGTGCGTCGCTAAGAGATCAACGCTCATGGCTTGCTGATACCAGTTTCTCAAGTGAGTTTATGGGGTTTGCGGGACCAGCCCAACCGCTTACTCAGCCTCGCTCACAACCGATGATGGCTAATGTCTCCGCCACGTCGCTATCACCCACACGGCCCATGTCTAACAGTACGCCGGCACAAACCGTTGAGGCCCAGCTTCTCCAAGCGGAGGCCGCACGTGAGGAGGCACCAGAAGCTGCCTCGCAAGATCCACTGCAAGCCTTTATTGAGCGGGAGCGCGTGCTGGCGACGGCATCTCCCACTGCGCAAATGGCCTCTGCTGGCTGGGGCATTCAAGTAGGTGCCTTTAGCCAGGCGGCCCAAGCTGAGCAATTGGCTCGCCAAGCCGTGCAGCGCTTACCCAACAGTGTCGGCGGGCGCGTAGCGATCGACCAACTTCAAGGACAAGCCACGGTATTTCGCGCTCGTGTGGTCTCGCTAAACGAATCCCAGGCGCGGCAAGCTTGCCAAACGCTTCAGGCGCAGGGCATGGATTGTATGGTGGTCAACGCAAGCCTTTAACCACCGCAGTGGTTCACCGCCCCGCTAATGTACGTTGGCGGGGCTTTTTATTGTATGTCGATGATATCCGAGTAGGACCATAACAATAGCAACACAAGGAGCATGTTTATGACGCCATCCTTAAAAGGCATACTTTGCATGTGCTTAGGCGTGCTGTTTTTAGCACTAGGGGACGCAGTATCAAAGTGGTTAGGGGCGGTGCACTCCCCGATACAAATTATTTTTTTCCGCACGCTGGTATCGTTACCGCTCATTGCTCTGTTGGCTTATTTTAGCGGCGGGCTACGTAAGCTGCGCACCAAGCGGCCAGGCGTTCATCTGCTGCGTGGGTTGATCTACACCGCCACCATGGTGTGCTTTGTGTGGGGGCTAACCCTGTTACCGCTGGCAGAAGCCACCGCCATTGCGTTTGTCGCACCGCTATTTGTCACGCTGCTATCCGTGCCGCTTTTAGGTGAGCGTATTGATCCGCCAGTGCTTGTAGCATCACTGGTAGGCTTTGTGGGCGTGCTGATTGTAGTTCGCCCGGGCGGAGATGCGTTTCAACTAGGCGCCATGATTTTGCTGGCCGCAGCGGTATTTTATGCCCTGATGATGGTCACGGCGCGGCGCTATGGCGCGAACGAGCACCTCTGGGCCATGGTGTTCTACATGACCATGGTGCCGCTGGTGGTCACCGCAATCAGCTTGCCCTGGGTATGGCAAACGCCGCAGCCCTGGCACTGGCTAGGCTTTGTAGTATCCGGCGTGTTAGGCGTAGGGGCCACGGCATTTATTACTCTTGCGTTTCGCTATGCACCTGCAGCCATTGCGGCACCGTTTGATTACACCGCGATGCTCTGGGCAGTGCTGCTAGGCTGGTGGTTCTGGGGTGAACTGCCCGACCTCTGGGTATGGGTCGGCAGCGTACTGATTATGATCAGCGGGCTCGCCATTGCCTACCATGACCGACGCACCACTTTGAAGCGCCGCCCCACAGCGTAAGCGCTAGGCAAACTGATAGACATCCATTGCCAGCACGCCGTGCTCAACACTGTGGTGTAGCTGGGTGGCGGCGCTGCCGCCTGCTCCCATAGCCACCAGCAGCGGCTGGAAGTGCTCTGGCGTGGGATGATTGCGCTTGGCGTCTGGGGCGGTTTGCCAGTTGGCCAGCGCGTCACGATCGCCCTCGCGCAGCCGTGCATTAACCCACTCGGCAAAGCTACCTACCCAGGCCGGTATCTGGCTACCCTGTGGCTGAAGCTCATAGAGGTTATGGGTCAAGCTCCCCGAGCCAACCACTAAAATATCCTCCTGGCGCAGCATTGCCAGCTGCTCGCCCAGGGCTATCAACTCGGTATTACTCCAACGGCTGGGAAGCGAAAGCGACACTACCGGCACGTCAGCGTCAGGGTACATCAGTGAGAGTGGCACCCAGGCACCGTGGTCCAGGCCGCGCTCCACGGGCGTGGCGCCGAGCTGCTTGGCCAGCCGTTGGGCCAGCTCAGGGTTACCAGGAGCAGGGTACTGAACCGCAAACAGCGCATCAGGAAAGCCGCCAAAATCGTGGATGGTGACAGGCTTTACGCTGCTGCTGACCTGCAAGTGTGGGGTCTCCCAGTGCGCGGAAACGACCACCACGGCCTTAGGGCGTAGGGTTTGGCCCAACTCCCGTAAAAAGTGATGGGCGGGGGTGGGCGTTAGGGCAAGCATGGGCGAGCCATGGGAAATAAACAGGCTAGGTAGCATGGGGAAAGCTCCACGGAGATGGCCTGCCAAACTCAGCCACTACGTTGGCAAAGGCGGTGAGGTGGATAAACGGACTCATCCGGCGCGAAACGCGAGAGCCGCTTGGTGTGGGTCGGACTGGCCGCAAATTGCTGAAATCACCGCGATGCCGTTCGCGCCTGCCGCACTGACTTGAGCAGCGTGTTCGGCTTTTAAGCCGCCAATCGCCACGCTGGGCAGGGGGCAGGCGCTGGCAAGCTCTGCTAAGCCATCAAAGCCAATCGGCTGAGCGTGATCCTGCTTGCTCACGGTAGCAAACACCGGCCCCAGTCCCACGTAATCCAGCAGCGCCACGGGGGCGCTTTGCAGCTGTTCCAACGTATTGATCGACAGCCCAATAATGGCCTGGCGCCCCAGTGCCTGGCGCGCCTCTTGAACGGCGGTGTCGCTCTGGCCAACGTGCAGGCCATCGGCGCGGCTGGCGATGGCGACGTTTAAGCGGTCATTAATGATCAAGGGCACACCGCTACCTTCCAGCAGTGCTTTCAGCCGTGTTGCCTGGGCAATCATGGCCTTATCGCTGGCATGCTTATCGCGCAGCTGCACCATGGTCACGCCCCCCTTCACGGCGGCTTTCACGGTCGCTTCAAGCCCCGTTTCGGCGCATAACGCAGCATCGGTGACTAAATAGAGCGAAAGATCAAACGGCATGGAGCGTCTCCAGCTGGCTAAGAGAAGAGAGATCGTCAGGGGTAAGGGCATACAGCGCATCCAGTAGCGCGACCTGAAAACTGCCCGGCCCACTGGCCTGCTGCCCCGCACGGCTTCCGGCAATGCTGAAGCACGCCAGCGCAGCCAGCGTTGCCGAAAGTGGATGGGCCTGGTTGGCGGCCAAAAACCCCGCTACCAAAGCGCTTAACCCGCAGCCCAGGGTGGTTACGCGCGGCATTAGCGCGTGGCCGCCCGTTAAACGGTAGTGGTGGGTGCCATCGGTAATAAAATCGGTTTCGCCGGTCATGGCAACAATGCAGCACTGCTGCTTTGCCAGCTTGATCGCCGCTTGGGCGGCATCCTCCGTTGTGGTGGTGGCATCGACGCCGCGACCTTGGCTGGCTAAGCCAGTGAGCGCCATGACTTCCGATGCGTTGGCGCGAATGACGTTAGGCCGATGGGCAAGCAGCGCGGTGCAGACCTGCTGACGAAAGGCGGTGGCCCCGACCGCTACTGGGTCTAACACCCACGGGGTGCCTGTTTCTTTAGCCGTGCGAGCGGCAAGCTGCATCGACTCTGCCCAAGGGGTAGAGAGCGTGCCAATGTTAATGGAGAGTGCGCCCGCTATTGCGGTGAATTCAGCCACCTCTTCAGGGGCATGCAGCATGGCAGGCGAGGCGCCCGTAGCCAGCAGCAGGTTAGCCGTGCTGTTCATCGCAACATAGTTAGTCATGCAGTGAACAAGCGGCGTGGTATCGCGCAGAGTGACGAGCATCTCGCCAAGCGGGGGGTGGGTCATAGCATCCTCCCGGCGGAGGAGGTGGTGAAAAGCACCACGACTCCCTACGCCGGCGTTATCCGGTTCAGGTTCAAAGGGTGCTTCTCAGCCGCCAAGCGGCGCCCCTGTCGTTGGGGGTACTATCCTAGCCTTGAGCGAGGCTGTAAAGCCCCAGTGCAGCCGCTACTTTTCAGCAACGATTAGCGGAAGGCGATGCGGGTGCCGTAGGTCAGCATTTCATCTGGGGTAATTGCACGGCCAGAGACACCAATCATCTCATCGCCGCACTGGTCAGCGCAGGTGAGCACGCCATGGGTAAGCCCCAACTGCCCCAGGGTATCGCGAATCTCCCCTGTGCCAAGAAAAGTACGAACGCGGCCGTGGGCATCGCTAAGATCCGACACCCCATTAGCGTGATGGAAGCGAACCTTATAGATACCGTCCATGGACTCCACTTCGACAATCGGCGAAAAGCCGTTTTGAATCGCGTGGGCTAACTGCTTCAACGTTAGGCGGTCGCCAAGCGTCATATCGATTGCGGTCATGGCACACTCCCATCGGACGCCGCCATTGGGGCATCGCTAACTAAATTGTAGAGTTATTGAAATAGAAGTGTAGAGAGGTTGCATAGAAATTCCAGTGGCTAATTTTCACCAATGAAGTCGCAATAGGTAGCGGTACAGATTAATGCACCGCATCCAACGCATGCTGCTGTAGCTTAATCAGTGGAATAATCTCCAGGGTGCGCTCGTTCGTGCCGGAAAGAATCACCGGCGGTGCCAGCCCTACCTCGGCAGCTTCGGCCCAGCGGTGGGCGCATAAGCACCAGCGGTCGCCTGGGGTCAGGCCAGGAAAGCCATACTCCGGGCGAGGGGTAACCAAATCGTTTCCCTGTGCTTTAGAAAAGGCTAAAAACTCCTCAGTAACCAGCGCGCATACCGAATGCACTCCCACATCGTCAGGGCCAACGCGGCAAAACCCATCGCGGTAGAAGCCGGTTTTAGGAGAGTGGCAGCAGGGTGTTAACGGCTCACCTAGTACGTTTCGATCGCGGGACATAAAGGCTCCTTGGGTGAGGGCTGGAAATATACAACCTGCGCCCTCATAACAGGGGGAAGTAAGCAAAATGATCAATACGCAAATAGCGGTAGACAGCTTGACGCTGTTAGCAGCCTAAGCCTTGTACAAAGTAATATGTTCGTCAAAGAATTTGCGTTATATCAGCATACTTTTCATGATGCCCCAACCCGCAATAGGAGAGTTGTATGTCGTTTCAAGGTGAACAGCACCCAGGCGTTGCCCCCGTTGCCCCGCAAACTCAGGGTTTTCGCTTAAATCACACCATGCTGCGGGTAAAAGACCCGGAACGCGCCCTGGCGTTCTACTCCAAAGTGTTCGGTATGCAGGTGCTGCGCCGGCTGGACTTTGAAGAGATGCAGTTTTCGCTCTACTTCCTCGCCAACGTGGAAGCCAGCGACAGCGTGCCGGAAGAAACCCAAGCCCGCACCGCCTGGACCTTTAGCCAGAAAGGCCTGTTAGAGCTGACCCACAACTGGGGCACCGAAACCCAGCAGGATTTTGCCTACCACGATGGCAACGCTGAGCCCCAGGGCTTTGGCCATATCTGCTTCAACGTGCCGGATTTAGAAGCCGCCCAGGCGTGGTTTGATGAGCACGACGTAACCTTCGTGAAGCGTGCCGACCAGGGCAAGATGAAAGACGTTATCTTCGTGAAAGACCCGGATGGCTACTGGATTGAAGTGATTCAAGCCGACCGCATGGCAGCCATGGGCGACTAAGATGGCCCATTTGCTGTTTCGGTTGCGCCATGTAACCGATGAAGAGGCCATGGAAGTCCGCCAACTGCTGGATGAGCATGGCTTTGATGTGTACGAAACCCAGGCGGGCTTTTTCCGCCTGGGGGTCGATGCCATTTGGCTGCGCAACCCTGCCCAGCGTGACGACGCAGAGGCCGCATTGGCCGAGTATCAGGCCGAACGCCAAGCTAACGCACGCCAAGCCCATGAAGAAGCGCTGGCCCGCAATGAAGCGCCAACACTCTGGCGGCGCTTAGCGGAGCACCCGTTTCAGGTAACGCTGGTCATGGTGGCGGTGGTTCTGATTGCGCTGCTCACTCTGCTGCCATTTATTGGCCTGGCGCGCTAGCCTGGGAAAGGGCGTCAGATAGGTGCCCGCGCTTAACGTACATCATCACACCGTGTTGGCCTGCACGAAGCTGCGGGGCCGCACCAGGTGGATAGCGGCACCAACTGCCTTTCGGGTATTCGCTGCTCGCGTCGCACAGCGAGCCTTCCAGCACCAATAGCTCTAAGCCTCCGGGCAGGGCAGGGTAGTCGATGGTGGTATCGCTCTCCCAACGCTCCAGGCTGACCCGCTCATCGCCAAAGGTGTGCAGCATTTTGTAGGTAATGCCCGGCCGACGGTCAGGCTGCCAGGGCAAGCGGTGGGCAGGAATCGCCAGTTGGAGCAGGTCGTTCTCATCAAACTGATGCAACTTAACCAGTATCAGCGCGCCCTCTTCGCCAATCTGCGGCGTATGGCCAGTGCCAATCGGGTTACGCAGGTAGCTGCCAGCGGGGTAGCGGCCATGCTCATCCGCAAACACGCCCTCTAGCACGAGAATTTCCTCGCCGCCGTCGTGGGTGTGGTGGCTGAACTGGCTATTAGGCGCGTAGCGTACCAGGCTAGTGGCTCGGGCCACTTCATCGCCGATGCGATCCAGCATCATTCGTTCTACGCCCGCACTGGGGGAGGCCACCCAGCGGTACTGCTCCGGCGTGACACAGGCAAAGTGGCTAAAATCGGCGTTTAGGCGCATGGCATTGGCTCTTTGCAGTGGTTTAAACAGCGTTAACGAAAGTCGGTGATGCAAGTCTCCCCATCCACCGCGCAAAATGCAATGCAAAAAAATACCGCCGGGTTGGCGGTATTTTTGTCTTCACGGTATGAATCAGTGGCTATGACCATGATCGTCGTGGTCGTGGTCGTGGTCGTGGTCGTGGTCGTGGTCGTGGTCGTCATGACCATGATCATCATGGCCCGGCTCTGCAAGAGCGTCGTGCAGCACCTGCGCATTGTGGCGCATCATGCCCAGGTACGTACTGGCATCGCCTTCACTGGCCAGCGCATCCGCGTAAAGGGTGCCTGCAATGGGTAGGCCAGTCTCTTCCGCCAACTGCGTAATGATCGCTTGGTTGGTCATGTTCTCGTGGAACAGCGCTTGCACGTTCTCTTGCTCAATCACATCCACCAGGGCCGCCATGCTGGCGCCGCTGGGGTCGGCTTCGGTAGAGAGCCCGACCGGCGAGAGGAAATTGACACCGTAGGCGCTTGAGAAATAGCCAAACGAATCGTGCCCGGTGATCACGCTGGCCGACGCAGGAATCTCGCTGAGCAGCTCACGAATCTCGGCATCAACGCTATCCAGCTCTGCCAGGTAGCGCTCGGCGTTGGCTTGGTAGCTCTGCGCGTTGGCGCTATCCGCCTCGATCAAGCCATCACGAATGTTGGTGACGTAAACCTTGGCCTGCTGCAGGTCCTGCCAAGCGTGAGGATCTTCGTCTCCATGTTCGTGGCCGCTATGGTCATCATGAGCATGATCGTCGTGACCGTGTTCCTCATGCTCGTGCTCGTCATGATGCTCATGCTCATGCTCATGCGCATCGTGACCGTGCTCATCATCGCTGTGCGCTGCAAAGGCGCGCGGAGAAAGGCCGTCGGTGGCGGTGACCATCGGGCCGCTGTAGTCGCTGGAGTCAATCAGGCGCTCCATCCAGCCCTCAAACAGCAAGCCGTTGAAGACCACTAAGTCAGCCCCGGCTAGCGCACGGGCATCGCCAGGGCTGGGGGAGAAAACGTGGGCATCGCCATCAGGGCCCACCAGCGGGCTGACCGCTACATGCTCTCCACCGACGTTTTCCACCATATCCGCCAAAATAGAAAAGCTGGTGACAACCTGCACCCGCTCGTTCGCCATGGCGGCAGGCAGTGCCAACACGGCCGAAACGCCCACCAGCCAACGCGATGAAGAGAAAAGCGACATAACATGCTCCTGATTTAAGAAATAACCGTATGAACATCAACCCGCTAGTGCGACTGCTCCAGCGCCAAAGGCGTGGTTTTGCGTCGTAACTTAGCGGCCAAGCTGTGGTAACGGCCAAACAGCGCCGAGAGTAAATACGCCACCCCGGCCAGCAAAATAATGCTGGGGCCTGAGGGCGTGTCCAAATGAAACGACAGCAGCAGCCCGCCGGTACTGGCCAGCATTGCTAACACCACGGCAATCCCGATCAAGCCTTCTAACCGCTTGCTCCAAAACCGTGCTGCCGTAGCGGGTAGCATCATTAAGCCAACGGCCATCAGCGTGCCCAGGGTTTGGAAGCCCGCCGTTAAGTTCAGTACCAGCAGCCCTAAAAAGACGCTATGAACCCAACCGCTGCGACTACTTTGGCCGCGTAAAAACAGCGGGTCTAAACACTCCACCACCAGGGCGCGGAAAATAATCGCCAGAGTGATCACAATCAGCGTACTGATCGAGGCAATCAGCAGCAGCGCCGTCGAGTTAATCGCCAAAATGGAGCCGAACAGCACGTGGGTAAGATCCACACTGCTGCCACCCATCGAGATAAGCATGACCCCAGCGGCCAACGAAATAATAAAAAAGCTCGCCATGGCCGCATCTTCCCGCTGGCCGCCCATTTTCGAGACCGCCCCCGCCAGCAGCGCCACCATCACCCCAAACAGCACGCCGCCCACACTCATCACCGGCAGCGAAAAGCCCGCCAGTAAAAGGCCCAGCGCCACGCCGGGTAAAATCGCGTGGGCCATGGCATCGCCAATCAGGCTCATGCCGCGCAGCACCAAAAACACCCCCAGCGGCGGCGCGGCCAATGAAAGGGCAAGCCCGCCGACCACGGCACGGCGCATAAAGCCATAATCAAACGGTGCAATGAACCATGCATCAAGCAGTGCCAGCATGACGGCCTCCTAAGGTAAACGGCACCACTTGGGCCGGGGCATGCTGGTGGTTGAGCGCGCTGGGAGCGACCCAACGGCCATGGCCGCCATTCAGCATCAACACCTCATCCGCCAAGCTGCGCAGGTGGTCCATATCGTGCAGCACAATAATGATCGTGACGCCCTCGTCAGCCATCTGGCGCAAAATGCGAATCAAAATATCGACCGTATCGCTATCTACGTTGGCAAACGGCTCGTCTAGCAGCAGCAGCTCGGCTTCCTGCATTAGCGTGCGGCCAATTAGCGCCCGCTGGCGCTGGCCGCCGGAAAGCTCGCCCAGCGGGCGGTGAGCCAAGTGAGAAATCCCCAGGCGCGCCATAATCTCGCGGCCTTTGCGATAGTGGGCCGCACAGTAGCCTTTCATCGCCCCGTGGCTTGGCCAACTGCCGGTCATCACCAGCTCTTCCACGCTCATGGGGAAGGTGAGGTCTAACGCCAGCTGCTGGGGCAGCCACGCCCGGCGCGCTTTATCCACCGTGCATACCACCTTGCCGCTAATCGGCCGAAGCTCACCCATAATGGCCTGAATCAGCGTGCTTTTACCGGCACCGTTCGCGCCAATGAGTGCGGTAATCGCGCCGGGCTTAATATCGCCATCCACATGTTCTAACACCGTGCGACGGCCCTGGGCCAAGTGCAGGTCGTGCAGCTGCAAACGCGAAGAGGAACGTTCACTCATAACGGCCACCCGCCTGCCCACACCACCAGCCCCCAAAGCGCCAGCAACGGGAACACGACAAAGCCCAACCGCTTAGTGGCAGACAACGACATCAGCGAAAAATGACAAGGGCCTTCCTTGTTATGGCGATGCATGTGCTCACTCATCGAGCGTCCTCGCTATCGAATAAATAAGTTATAACATAACATTTGGTGAAACCAAAAAAAGTGGCGGATATTTTACGCGCTCACAGCCCGCTGACAACGGTAAGCGCGCTAATCTTCCGCCCACTCCAAAAGTGCCTAACAAAGCGACAATGGCAATGCAGGCACGGAGCGTAGATAAATAGCGTAGAGAGGAGGTAACGACCTAATAGCGCCAGGTAGCGCCAATCTGCTGGGGCGATACCATCAGCGCGTATTCGCCTTCTAACGTGATGGGGCCAAGAGACACGCGGGCAGGCTGAAAGCGGTTAATCGCGCTGGAGGCCTGATTAGGCTGCGTCCAAATTTGCAGTTCATTAATCAGCATGCCTGTAGCGAAGTTGATGGC
>NZ_JAMZBE010000083.1:0-16486 GCF_024158645.1 Halomonas sp. 707B3 | reverse complement strand
ATGCAGCTGCGTGAGGAGAAATCCGCATGAGTGCCGAACTGCTAACGCTAGTAATGTTTGGTGGGCTGCTAGTTGGCCTATTTATGGGCCATCCGCTGGCGTTCGTGCTGGGCGGCATGGCGGTGATTGGTGCCTACCTCGGTCCTGGCATTAATACCCTGGGCATTATTATTAACAACGTCTATGGCAACGCCATGGATAACTATGTACTGGTCGCCATTCCGCTGTTTATTTTGATGGCACGTTTTCTCAACGACTCCGGCGTGACAGAAAAGATGTTTGACGCCATGCGTTTGCTGCTGGCGAACGTGCGCGGCGGCCTCGCCTTAACCGTCGTTGTTGTTTCCGTACTGCTGGCAGCCACGACCGGTATCGTCGGGGCCTCTATTGCCGTGATGGGCATGATCGCCATGGTGCCCATGCTTAAGTACGGCTACAACAAAGAGCTAAGCGCGGGTGTCATTATGGCCAGCGGCTGCCTGGGCATTCTGATTCCGCCCAGCATCATGCTGATTCTAATGGCCAGCTACTCGCCTGTGTCGGTGGGTGCGCTGTTTGCCGGGGCACTGATTCCTGGCCTACTGTTAGGCGTGATGTACGCGCTGTATGTGGTGCTTATCTGCTGGCTGAAACCCAGCTACGGCCCCAAGGTGCCGAAAGAGGAGCGCGCGGAAGTCAGCACCAAAGAGCTGCTTATTATGCTGGGCAAGTACGTGGTGCCGCCGATGTCGCTGATTTTGGGCGTACTGGGCGCACTCTTCACCGGCATTGCCACCGCCACGGAAGCGTCCGCAATTGGTGTGTTTATCGCGTTTGTGCTGTTTTTAATCTTTGGCGACCGCAAGCTCTCTACCTGCTACAACACGCTCATCGAAGCGGGTAAAACCACCACCATGGTGATGCTGGTACTGGTAGGGGCAACGGCATTTACCGGCGTGTTCTCCATTGGTGGCGGCATGACTGTGATCAGTGATTTTGTACTCGCCATGCCGGGCGGCACCTTTGGTGCGCTGCTGCTGATGCTGTTCCTGGTCTTTATTCTGGGTATGTTCCTGGATTGGACTGGCATCGTGCTGCTGAGCTTCCCGATTATGCTACCGATCATTTCCCAGATGGGCGTTGACGTACTGTGGTTCGTGGTGATGGTCGCTGTGGTGCTGCAAACCTCCTTCCTCACACCACCGTTTGGCTATGCACTGTTCTATCTGAAAGGGGTTGCCCCGCCTGGGGTTGAAATCGTTGACCTCTATAAAGCAGTGGTACCTTTTGTCGCGATCATTATCATCGCGTGTATTCTGATGTCGATCTTCCCTGTCCTGATCACAGGACTCCCCAGTATGCTGTTAGGCTAACCATCGCTAACGCAGCATTTTTAAACGCCGCCTTGTTCTCACAAGGCGGCGTGTTCGTTTCGGGTTGGTGAATCACTCAACGCTGCGAGCGGGCACTGTCTCGTACAATGGGCGTCACCGGCAGCACTTTGCGTTCGCCGGTCACCTGCCCGCTGGCAATTTGCCCCAGCAGTAAGGCGGTGGCTTCGTCGACCATCGCTTCAATAGGCTGTTGCACGGTGGTGAGTTGATAGCTGGGCCACGCGGCGACCGGAATATTATCGAACCCCACCACCGCCACCTCATTGGGCACCTGCAAACCTAGCTCTGCTTTCAAGGTATCGATCACCGCAATGGCCATATGATCGTTGGCCGCAAACACCGCATCGGGATAAACGTCTGCTTTAAAGAGCGCTCGCGTGGCGGCTTGTGCGGTGGCAAAGTCATAGTCACCGACGGCTTCTGCCCAACAGGCCACACCGTGCTCGGTAAGTGCATCTAGAAACCCCTGCCGCCGCTGGCTGCTGGTGGAGGAGTCTGCCAACCCTGCCAAAAACGCGATGCGCTCGCAGCCACTTTCCACCAAATGTTGGCCCACCCAATATCCGCCGCGATAGTTATCGCTGGCGACTTGGCTAACGCCTTCAAAAGCGACCGTGCGATTGATCATCACCACAGGAATGCCCCTGGCAACACACTCTTTGGCCAGGGACGACGACAGCGTGGCGGCTAACATCAAGATGCCGTCTGCTTGGCTTTGCAGAATATCCGACATCACGCTGGCGGTTTCCTGCTCATCGCTGCTCATAAACAGCAGCAGGTGATAGCCGTGCTGCTGAAAACGCCTTGATGCGTACTCAAGCATTTGCGCATAAAAAGGGTTATCCAACTGCGACATCACCACCGCAATGGTGCGCGATGAGCGGGTAATCAGCGAACGGGCAATCGCATTGGGTCGATAGCCGAGCTGCTGAGCAGCGGCCAGCACTTTCTCCTTCGTTTTGGGTGCAATACTCGCGTTTGGGGAGAAGCAGCGGCTCACCGCTGATTGCGACACCCCGGCAAGGTTAGCCACTTCCTGGGAGGTTACTGGCCGTTTTCTCATGATTACCTCTGTGATAGGCAGGCCGCTACGACGCGGGCTGCTGGCGTTTGTGGCCCATTAACGCCATTAAACGCCGGTCACGCCATACCTGGCGCTCGGCAAGTTCGTGGCTCGCCAACGCTGCGCGTCGTTCGTCGTCTAAGCGCTGCAACGTGACGTCTTCCCACGGGTTATCGCCGCTACGCTGAAGGTCTACATCACGATACAGCGGGCCATAGCGGCTGGCGTAGTCGACCACACCGGCAGGCGCATTTAAATCAATCGTTTCAAAGGGACCCATAAACGACCAGCGCAGCCCTAGGCCATGTTTCACGGTTCTATCCAAGTCTTCTGCGGAAACGTAGCCATCGCGAAACAAACGCAGCGCCTCATTCAGCAGCGCCCCCTGCAAACGGTTCAGGATAAACCCTTGCACCTCTTTTGCCACCAGGATGGGCTCTTGGCCCACCTGATGCATCAGTGCCATGGTGCGCTCGACGGTGTCGGTACTCGTGGTGTCACTAGGCGCGACTTCCACCAGCGGAATTAGGTAAGGGGGGTTCACCGGGTGAGCCACCAAACAGCGCTCTGGGTGCGTTAAATGGCCCGTAAATCGCGACGCCACGATGCCAGACGTCGAACTCGCCAAAATCGTCTTCGCCTCCACCACGGCTTCTAGCTGGGTATACATCGCCTGCTTGACCGCTACATTTTCTGGCCCACACTCCTGCACATACTCAACGCCAACCATGGCAAGCGCCAGGTCTGGCTGGCATTCAATACGCGCCAAAATAGCCGCAGGCTCCTCATCAACTAACCCGGCCCGATGCAGGTCTTGCAGTGACGCAGCGATCAACTCGCCAGCGTTTGCAAGCTGCGCGGCATCCACATCGTATAGCCGCACCGGCAAGCCTGCCCGCGCAAACACAATCGCCCACGCACGTCCAATCAACCCAGCCCCTACTACCGCCACTTGAGTCGCCATTATTCGTCCCGCCTTTGTTGTTAGCATGTTATGAGCAGCGTTTTACCCCTCACGATAACGGCCCGCTCAGCACTCGTTATCGCATCTCAACATAGCATGGCAACAAAGCATTTGCATTCGTATGCAACAGCGCCTAGCCTTACGCAATGCCAGCGTCCAAACGATGTCTTCATAACAATGCTGGCCGTGATTCCTTCACCTTCCTGCGACCACCACAATACCAATAAGGAGCGTTTATGATTCGCCACCTCAAAGCCGGTGCCTCCGTTGAAACCCGCGCCGAAGCCGACCGCCAAGTACGTGAAACCGTCGAAAAAACCTTGGCTGACATTCAAGCCCGCGGCGACCAAGCCGTGCGCGATCTATCGGAAAAATTTGATAACTGGTCACCTGAAAGCTTTCGCCTGAGCGATGCTGATATTGCACACGCGATGAGCCAAGTCGCCGAACGCGATTTGGAAGATATCCGCTTTGCCCAGGCGCAAATCCGTCGTTTTGCAGAAGCCCAGCTGGCCTCTATGCAGCCGGTGGAAATTGAGACCCGTCCTGGCGTCATCCTTGGCCACAAGCATGTGCCGATCAACGCAGTGGGCTGCTATATCCCTGGCGGTGCTTACCCCATGGTGGCGTCAGCCCATATGAGCGTTCTGACGGCAAAAATTGCCGGTGTGAAGCGCGTCATTGCCGCAGCCCCACCCTACAAGGGCAAACCGCACCCGGCGATTGTGGCCGCCATGCATTTGGCCGGTGCCGATGAAATATTAGTTCTGGGCGGAGTGCAGGCCGTCGGTGCGATGGCCATTGGCACCGACACCATCGAGCCGGTCGATATGCTGGTAGGCCCAGGCAATGCGTTTGTTGCCGAAGCTAAGCGCCAGCTATATGGCCGTGTGGGTATTGACCTGTTTGCAGGTCCCACCGAAACACTAGTGATTGCCGATGAGAGCGTCGATGGCCTGCTGTGTGCCACCGACTTACTGGGGCAAGCGGAACACGGCCCAACCTCTCCTGCGGCGCTACTCACCAACTCTGAAAAACTGGCACAGGACACCCTAGCGGCTATTGATGAGCTGCTACAAAAACTGCCCACCGCCGAGATTGCGCGCCAAGCGTGGGAAACCCATGGGGAAATTATTGTCTGCGACAGCCATGACGAAATGCTGCAAGTCGCCAACGACATGGCCTACGAGCACGTGCAGGTGATGACGGAAGACCCGGACTTTTACCTTAACAATATGACCAACTACGGGGCGCTGTTCCTTGGCCCGCGCACCAACGTCGCTTACGGCGACAAGGTCATCGGCACTAATCACACCTTGCCGACGAAAAAAGCGGCGCGTTATACCGGCGGCCTGTGGGTCGGTAAATTCTTGAAAACCTGCACTTACCAACGCGTATTAACCGACGAAGCCTCGGCTGAGATTGGCAGCTACTGCTCACGGCTATGCACCCTGGAAGGGTTTGCAGGCCACGCCGAGCAAGCCAACGAGCGGGTACGCCGCTATGGTAAGCGAGACGTTCCTTACGCCTCGGCGGTGGATGCATGAACCTACCGCGCACGCCCAGCCTACAGTTAACCGGAAAGCGCGCGCTGGTCACCGGCGCAAGCCAAGGTATTGGCTTTGCTTGCGCCTGCGCACTCGCTCAGGCGGGTGCGTGTGTCACTTTGATAGCACGCAATGAAGAGACGTTAAATAGTGCTGTTAGCGCCCTGCGTGCGGCTGGCTTGCAGGCCAAAGGGCTTGCCTTGGATGTCAGCGACCACGCTGCACTGCAGAAAGCAATCGCAGGACAAGCGTTCGATATTCTGGTCAATAATGCGGGCACTAACCGGCCTAAACCGCTCAACGAGATCACCGACGATGACTATGCAGCGGTCATGGATCTCAATGTTCGTGCTATGTATTTCATCACCCAAGCCGTGGTGAAGCATATGCCTGCGGGCGGCAGCGTGATCAATATCTCATCGCAAATGGGTCATGTGGGGGCGGTTAATCGTAGCCTCTACTGCGCCTCTAAAGCCGCCGTAGAAGGAATGACAAAAGCCATGGCGGTAGAGTTAGGCCCAAGGGAAATTCGCGTAAACACCTTGTGCCCGACCTTTATCGAAACCCCCATGACAAAGCCCTTCTTTGAAGAGCCCGGCTTTAGGGAGCGTGTGCTGGCTAACATCCCCTTGGGGCGATTAGGCCAGATTGAAGACCTGATGGGCCCGGTGGTGTTTTTAGCTTCTCCTGCGTCCGCCTTGGTAACGGGCAGCGCGCTAATGGTCGATGGCGGCTGGACTGCACATTAACCGCTCGCTGTCTGTCGTAAAGCGCCTGTCACAACGAACCCTGCCCTTCGGCAGGGTTTTTTAATCGTCAGAGGGTTAGCTGCACCCCACTGACGCAAGTGATACTATTTGCAACCGCTATTTTTTCGCATTGACGAGCCATGCTGCCCCTCGTCCAAGGAGCCAACGACGTGTCTACACCTGCTCGCCGGTCACCATCGGCTCTGCTTTCAGGTTTCGCATCACGCTTTACGCTGTCGCTTAACCCTTGGTCAATTGCACTTTTTCTGATTGCCCTGATTGTGGCACTGCCTATTTTGGTCGTGCTTGGCCATATCGTGATGCCCACCGAAGGCGTTTGGCAGCACTTGGCCAGCACGGTTCTGCCTCGCTACTTATCCAACACCTTCTGGCTGGTACTGTGGGTGGGGTTAGGCACACTGGTAATTGGCACAGGGACCGCTTGGCTGGTGGTGATGTGTCGCTTCCCCGGCAAGCGCCTATTTGAGTGGGCGCTACTGCTGCCGCTGGCGGTGCCGACCTATGTGATTGCTTATGCCTACACCGATTTTCTACAGGTGGCGGGGCCGCTACAAAGCCTGCTGCGGGAGTGGTTTCACTGGCAGGTCGGCGACTACTACTTCCCCAATGTACGCTCGTTGGGGGGCGCTGCCACGCTGATCACCTTCGTGCTTTACCCCTATGTGTACCTGCTGGCCCGCGCTTCCTTCTTAGAGCAGTCGGTGTGCGTCTTGGATGTCGGCCGCACGCTAGGGCGCGGCCCCTGGCGTTTATTTGCCAGCGTTGCGCTGCCGCTGGCGCGCCCAGCGCTGGTGGGTGGCGTGTCGCTGGTGTTGATGGAGACGCTCAATGAGTTTGGCGCGGTGCAGTTCTTTGGCGTGGACACATTTACCACCGGTATTTACCGTACCTGGTTTGGCCTGGGCGAGCCGATTGCCGCTGCCCAGCTCGCCGCCTGCTTGCTTACTTTTGTGATTGCCTTTGTGCTGCTGGAGCGCTGGTCACGAGGTAAGCGTCGCTACTTCCATACCACCAACCGCTATCAGCAGTTGCCGGAGTATCGCCTGCACGGCTGGCACGCAGTGGGCGCGACGCTGGCTTGTCTGCTCCCCGTTACCATCGGCTTTATGCTACCCAGCGGTATTCTGCTGGAAATGGCGATTACTACCGGCGACAGCCTATTTGGCACGCGTTTTATCGGCTTTGCCATGAACAGTTTAAGCCTGGCTACGGTGGCAGCGCTGATTGCGGTGGGGCTGGCGGTGCTGCTGAGCTACGGCGTGCGGCTGCACAACTCCCCCAGCGCGCGACTGTTTACCCGCATTGCGGCGATGGGTTACGCCATTCCTGGCTCGGTGGTGGCCGTGGGTATTTTGATTCCGTTTGCCTGGCTGGATAACGCGCTCAACACTTGGCTTCACACCCATTACGATAAGATCATCGGGCTGGTGTTTAGCGGCACGGCGTTCATCTTGATTTACGCCTATGTGGTGCGCTTTTTGGCGGTGTCGTTTAACGCAGTAGAGGCGAGCCTGGGCAAAGTGACGCCAAGCATGGACGCCGCCTCGCGCACCTTAGGGCAAACTGCCGGCGGCACATTGCGGCGCATTCATACGCCACTGATGCGCAGCAGCCTATTGGCCGCGGGCATTCTGGTGTTTGTGGATGTGATGAAGGAGCTGCCCGCCACGATTATTTTGCGCCCGTTTAACTTCGATACGCTGGCGGTGCGTGCTCACAGTTTGGCGTCCGATGAGCGCTTGGCGGAGGCCTCGACGGCCTCGTTGACAATTGTGGTAGTCGGCATCTTGCCGGTGATTCTACTCAGCCTGGCGATGCGCCGGGCGCGCCCAGGCAGCCAAGCTGAGTAATTAAAACGCGCAACTAACGCGGAAAGATAAACACTTGGGAGTGGTCGAGGTCGATATCGATCGGCTGCCCCTCCTGGGGCAGGAAGACCCCTGGCACCCGGGCGTGCAGGTGCGCTTCTTGGCCATCAGCACCGTGGGCACATAGGTGAATCAAGCTAGTGCGGCCCAGTAGTTTCGCCATCACCACGTGGCTGTGGCTGTGGGTTTCCGCAGGCAGGTCGCGCTCTTTGATACGCAGCGCCTCCGGGCGGATCATCACCTGGGCCTGGCTACCCTCTGGCAGCCAGCTGGCATCTATGTCGCCTACCGGCGTTTGTACCACGCCTCCTTCCACCATCCCTTCAAGCTCGTTCACTTCCCCAAAGAAGGTCACCACAAATGGGTCGACGGGAGCGCAGTAAAGCTCCCGCGGGGTACCCGTTTGGACGATTTTGCCATCGCGCATCAAGGCGATGCGGTCGGCCATAAACATCGCTTCTTCCGGGTCGTGAGTCACCAGCAGCGTGGCCGAGCCCAGCTTTTTCAACACGTGCAGCGTATCGTCGCGAATCCGATCACGCAGCCGAGCGTCCAGGCTGGAGAAGGGTTCATCCAACAGCATTAGCTTGGGCGTAGGTGCCAGAGCTCGGGCCAGCGCCACGCGCTGCTGCTGACCGCCGGAGAGCATATGCGGGTAGGTATCGGCGTAGTCAGCCATGCCAAGCTGGGTTAATAGCTCCAGCGCACGTTCACGGCGCTGGCTGGAGGGCAGATGCTTTAAGCCGAAAGTGACATTTTCCAACACGCTAAGATGGGGGAACAGCGCCGAATCCTGAAACGCCAGCCCGACGTTGCGCTTTTCCGGCGGTACATGGCGTTTGCCGGGGGCGGCAATGGCCTGCCCTTCCAGGCTGACGGTGCCTTCTTGGACCACTTCCAGCCCTGCCGCAATGCGCAGTAGCGTGGTTTTACCGCAGCCGGAAGGGCCAAGCAGGCAGACCACTTCGCCCTGAGCAATGTCGAGATCAATACCTTTAACAACTTTGTTAGCCGCAAACGTATGCTGAACATCGCGTAGCGACAGCGCCGATGCAGGTGCTGCCACCTCAGAAAGGGACACAGTTGCCGTCATTCGTTCACCCATGGTTTGTTCGCCGGGAGAGCGCTGACCGCTCAGCCATTGCGAACACGGTTGAAAGTTATTTGCATTCTATTTTCTATTGGCGTGAGATGCACGTCTAGGCACAAAAAGTGATGCGAGTCATTAGCATTTCGCTTGACGTCCGTCGAACAAGGCGTTTCAATACGCCATGACGGTAATGCAACTTATTATCATAAACATTCAGGGTATTTGTTATGAAACAAGCACGTCTTACGGCCTCCGTAGCTGCCATCATGGCCGGTTCTGCGTTCGCCAGCAGCGCACTCGCTAATGAAGTCAACATCTACTCCGCACGCCATTACGACTCTGACGAAATTCTCTACCAAGCGTTCACTGAAGAGACAGGCATTGAAGTAAACGTGCTGGAAGGCGATGCCAACCAACTGATGGAGCGTATGCAGCGTGAAGGCGTGGCTAGCCCCGCCGACGTTATGCTGACCGTAGATGCAGGCAACCTGTGGCGCGCCGAGCAAGACGGCATTTTTCAAAGCGTAGACTCTGATGTTCTCAACGAGCGCCTGCCGGAATCCATGCGTCACCCAGAAGGCATGTGGTTTGGCTTTAGCCAGCGCGCCCGCGTGATCTACTACAACCGCGAAAACTTCGACCCGAGCCAGATTGCTACCTACGAAGATCTTGCCGACCCGCAGTTTGAAGGCCAAGTGTGTATCCGTTCTTCCAACAACATCTACAACCAGTCACTACTGGCATCGCTGATTGAACACCACGGCGAAGAGGGCGCGCAGGAGTGGGCCCAGGGCGTTGTGAACAACATGGCCCGCGACCCCGAAGGCGGTGATACCGATCAGATTCTTGGCGTTGCCAGCGGCGAGTGCAACCTAGCGGTTGGTAACCACTACTACTACGTGCGTATGCTGCACTCTGACGATGCCGCCGAGCGTGAAGCCGCGCGCAAAGTCGGCGTGATCTTCCCCAACCAGGATGACCGCGGTACCCACGTGAACGTAGGTGGTGCAGGCTTAGTCGCCAACGCGCAAAACCCGGAAAACGGCATTCGCTTCCTGGAGTTCCTGGCCTCTGACCAAGCGCAAGAAGTGCTGGCCGAGCGTAACTACGAGTTCCCGGTGGTAGAAGGCGTGAAGAAAAACCCGGTCCTGGAGTCTTGGGGCGATTTCGCTAAAGACGACATCAACATCAGCATCCTGGGTGAGAACAACCCGGAAGCGGTACGTATCTTCGACCGCGTCGGCTGGCGTTAAGCGCGGCTTGGGCACACGCTTTTGAAGCCGGTGCCTAAGTAACGCACTAAACACAACCCCCGCAGCGACCACTGCGGGGGTTGTGTGTTATAGGCGAGTACTCACTCGTTCGTTAGTGAGCTTCATCCCAATTCGCGCCGCTTTGCGCTTCCACAATCAGCGGAACGCTGAGCGATGCTGCGGCCTGCATGCGTGTCTGCACTTGCTCAATAAAGCTATCTACCTGCTGCTCGGCTACTTCAAACACCAGTTCATCATGCACCTGCATGACCATCAGCGCATCGAACTCCCCTTCCGCTAGCCACGCATCCACATCAATCATCGCCTGTTTGATAATATCCGCCGCCGTGCCCTGCATCGGCGCGTTGATTGCCGTGCGCTCGGCCCCTTGGCGGCGGTTGCGGTTTTGCGAGTGAATCTCTGGCAGGTATAAACGCCGTCCCATCACGGTTTCGACGAAGCCATCTTCCGCTGCTTGGGTACGAATGCGGTCCATATAGCGGGCGACACCTGGGTAGCGGTCAAAGTAGCGGTCGATGTAGGTTTGGGCCTGGTTGCGGTCAATACGCAGCTGACGGGCCAGCCCCCAGGCGCTCATGCCGTAAATCAAGCCAAAGTTAATCGCCTTAGCGCTGCGCCGCTGGTCGCCGGACACCTTCTCCAGCGAGGTGCCAAAAACTTCTGCCGCGGTAGCGGTGTGGATATCGCGCCCTTCGGCAAACGCTTCCAGCAGCCCTTTATCTTCCGAAAGGTGCGCCATAATACGCAGCTCGATCTGCGAGTAGTCCGCCGCCACAATACGGTAGCCAGGGCGCGCCACGAATGCTTGGCGAATCTTACGGCCCTCTTCGGTGCGGATGGGAATATTCTGCAGGTTGGGGTCTGACGACGACAGCCGCCCGGTGGCCGTAACCGCCTGATGATAGCTGGTGTGTACCCGCCCGGTGGTTTTGTTGAGCAGGCGCGGCAGCTTATCGGTGTAGGTGGATTTCAGCTTGGCCAGCCCGCGGTGCTGCATAATCACCTTGGGCAGCGGGTAGTCCAGCGCCAACTCCTCGAGCACCGCCTCCGCCGTGGAGGGCGCGCCTTTGGGGGTTTTCTTGATGACTGGGATTTTCTGCTCTTCAAACAGAATCTGCCCCAGTTGCTTGGGCGAGCCCAAATTGAACTCACGGCCCGCCAGCTCGAAAGCTTCACTCTCTAACTCGCGAATACGCTGATCCAACTGCTGGCTCTGCTCGTACAGGCGCTCGGCATCCACGGCCACGCCGTTACGCTCGATGCGCGACAGCACGCTGATTAGCGGTAGCTCAAGGTGGTCGAGCACCTCGGCCAAGCGCCCTTCCCGCTCCACTTGGGGGCGCAGCGTGTCCTGTAGGCGCAGGGTGATATCTACATCCTCGCAGGCGTAGGGAGCCGCTTGCTCTAGGGCAATCTGGTTAAAGGTGAGCTGCTTGGCGCCTTTGCCCGCGATCTCTTCAAACGAAATGGTTTTCTCGCCCAGGTACTTCAGCGCCAGCGAATCCATATCGTGACGCGTCGCAGTGGAGTTGAGCACGTAGGAGGCCAGCATGGTATCGGCAAACGGGCCAACGACAGAAATGTCGTAGTTCGCCAGTACGGAAATATCGTATTTGAGGTTTTGACCAATTTTGGTTTTGGCCGGATCTTCCAGCAGTGGTTTTAACGCTGCCAGCACCGCTTTGCGATCAAGCTGCTGGGGGGCATCCAAGTAATCATGGGCCACCGGAATATAGGCAGCTTCCCCGGCTTCCAGCGACACGCCGATACCCACAATTTCTGCATCCATGTAGTTGAGGCTGGTGGTTTCCAAGTCGAAGCAGAAACGTTCGGCCTTGCTCAACCGCTCAAGCCACGCATTCAGCTCAGCCTGCTCGGTAACCACGTAGTCATGGCGCTGGCTAGGGGCGGCGTCCAGCGTATCATCAGCGCTTGCGGGGGCAGGCTCGCCGCCTTTTACATCGTCCACGCCTTCGTCGTTGCCTTCCAGCAATTCCGCCAGCCACTGCTTAAACTCCATCGTTTTATAGAGTTCCACCAACGCTTCGCGGTCCGGGTGGGCAATGTCTAAATCATCCAGCCCCACCGGCAGGTCGCAGTCGGTTTTGATCGTCGCTAACTGATAGGAGAGAAACGCTTGCTCGCGGTGCTCTTCAAGCTTTTTAGGCAGCGTTTTGGCACCACGAAAACCAAGGGTGGTCACGCGCTCTAAATCGCCATAAATCGTGTCTAAACCGCCGCCCATTCCTTGCAAAAGGCCAATGGCGGTTTTCTCGCCCACCCCAGGCACGCCGGGGATGTTGTCCACCTTGTCGCCCATCAGTGCGAGGAAGTCGATAATCAACGCCGGCGGCAGGCCGAACTTCTCCTCGACTCCCGCTTCATCGAGGGTCTCGTCTTTCATGGTATTTACCAGCGTGATGTGGCCATTTACCAGCTGAGCCATATCTTTATCGCCGGTGGAGATCACCGCATCGCGGCCTGCCTGGGTAGCGTGGTGGGCCAGGGTGCCAATCACGTCGTCCGCCTCGACGCCTTCAACGCACAGCAGCGGCAAGCCCAGCGCTTTAACACAGGCGTGCAGCGGCTCGATCTGGCTGCGTAGGTCATCCGGCATGGGTGGGCGGTGGGCCTTGTACTCGCTATACATCTCATCGCGAAAGGTTTTGCCCGGCGCATCGAACACCACTGCCATGGGGCTATCGGGGTAGTCTTTAATCAGCCGTTTGAGCATATTCAGCACGCCCTTCACGGCCCCGGTCGGCTGACCGTGAGAGGTCGTTAGCGGCGGCAGCGCATGAAACGCGCGATAGAGGTACGAAGAGCCATCGACAAGCACGATTGGGGCACGGGCCATAACCAAATTCCATAGTCAGCAAAACGGTAAGAACATCTGCTCTCTATGATACGCGCTCAACGCCTAACCTGCAGAAAAGAGCCCTAAAACTCGCTACTCTTCACCACACAACGCTGCCAACTGGCGCGGCAAGCCGCTACAATAATCGGCTTAGCAACCTGGGCGAGATTCTCATGGCAGTATTCACCCCGCTTAGCGACGCACAGGTCGCCGCGTTTTTGGAAAAATTTGATGTTGGCAGCTTTGTTGCGCTTCAAGGCGTGGCAGGCGGCACGGAGAACTCGACGTTTTTCGTGACCACCGACCGCCGCGAGCTGGTGCTCACCCTGTTTGAGCAAGGCGAACACGAAGAGCTGCCGTTTTTTGTTGAGTTGCTCGATTACTTAGACGAGCACCGCTTGCCGGTGCCCGGCACTATTCATGACCGCGAAGGCGTGGCGCTGCACAGCCTGGCGGGCAAGCCTGCGCTGCTGTTCCCGCGCCTGCCGGGCAAGCACCCCAGCGCCCCCAACCTTGCCCAGTGCCAAGCGTTGGGCAGCACGCTTGGGCAGATGCATAAAGTATCGCAGCACTTTCCCGGGCATCGCCCCAACCCCCGTGACCTGCACTGGCTGCGGGCGGTACACCATAAGGTGCTCACCTACATCAGCCCTGACGATCAAACGCTGATGAAGAACGCAGTGGATGATTTCGAGAGCGAATTTAGCCAGCATGGCGAGCTCCCCCAAGGAGCAGTGCATGGCGATTTGTTCCGCGATAACACGCTGTTCGAGGGCGACGCCCTGGGCGGTATTATCGATTTTTATAACGGCTGCACCGGTGACTTGCTGTTTGATCTGGCGATTGTAATTAACGACTGGGCCTCCAATGAGGACGGTTCGCTGAACGCCGAGCGTTACAACGCCATTTTAAGCGCCTATCAAGCGCGCCGCCCGCTGACCGAATCCGAACGCACGCTTTGGCCGACGATGCTGCGCATGACCGCACTGCGTTATTGGCTGTCACGGCTGCTGGTGGTGTATGTCGACCCACCGGCCCATGACTTAACTCCCCACGACCCCGAGCGCTTCCGCGTGATTCTTAAAGCACGCATCGCGTTTGGCGCACTCCCGATTCCAGAGGCATCTTCATGAGTGAAATGGCAACGACCAGCAGCCCCGCCGTGCGTGCCCGCCGCACTTGGAACATGGACCAGTGGGGCAGCGGCTACTTTGACGTCGACGACCACGGCCAAGCCCTGGTGCGCCCGCTGGGCAGCGATGCGGAAGGCCCGGCGCTGCCTATCAGTGCGTTAGTCCGTCAGTTACAGGCGGCGGGGTTACGCTTACCGGTGCTGGTGCGCTTTAGCGATATTCTTCACGATCGCGTCGAACAGCTCTGCGGTGCCTTTGACGCCGCCATGCAGGACGTGGACTACCAGGGCGGCTATACCGCGGTTTACCCGATTAAGGTGAACCAGCAGCGTCGGGTGGTAGAAGAGATTCTCGCTACCTCTGAGCGGGGTAATGGCCGTGTGGGCTTGGAAGCGGGCAGCAAGCCTGAACTGCTGGCGGTGCTGGCGCTGTCAGATAGCGGCTCCTCACTGATCGTGTGTAACGGCTACAAAGACCGCGAGTACGTGCGCCTTGCGCTCCTGGGCGAGAAGCTCGGCCACAAAGTGTATCTGGTGGTGGAGAAGCTCTCCGAGCTGGAGCTGATTTTAGAAGAGGCCCGCGAGCTGGACGTAACCCCGCGCATTGGCCTGCGCGCGCGGCTGGCCTCGGTGGGTAAAGGCAAGTGGCAGAATACTGGCGGTGAGAAGTCGAAGTTCGGTCTCACCGCCAGCCAGATTCTGGAAGTGGTCGAAACCCTACGCGCCCAGGACGCTCTGGCCAGCCTACAGCTGGTGCATTTCCACCTGGGGTCGCAAATCGCCAACATCCGCGATATTCAGCGCGGCCTGCGGGAGTGCGCGCGCTTCTATCAAAACCTGATGAGCCTGGGCGCGCCCATCGACACCGTCGATGTGGGCGGCGGCTTAGGGATCGACTACGAAGGCACCCGTTCGCGCAGCTACTGCTCGGCTAACTACTCCATGCAGGAGTACGCCCGCAACGTGGTTAGCGCGTTCTCACAGCTCTGCCAGGAAGCCGACCTGCCCCAGCCGCACCTGATCAGTGAATCCGGCCGTTCGCTCACCGCCCACCATGCGGTGCTGATCACCAATGTCATTGGTGAAGAGCGCGTCAACGACACGCCGCCAGAGCGCGCAACCCAGGAAGAAGATCCGCAGGTAGAAGAGCTGTGGCGGGTGTTTGACCAGTTGGCCGACACCCAAGAGCCGCGGGTGCTGGTAGAAGCCTGGCACGACTTGCTGCAGGCGGTGAGCGAGCTACACGACCGTTTTGTACTAGGGCTGAGTAACATCAATGCCCGCGCCGAAGGCGAGCGCCTCTACATGGCCGCCTGCACGCGCCTGCGTGGGAAGCTGGATACCCGCAACCGCGCGCACCGGGAAATCATGGACGAGCTGGCCGAAAAATTGGCCGACAAGCTGTTCGTTAACTTCTCGCTGTTCCAGTCAGTGCCAGACGTGTGGGGCATCGAGCAGATTTTCCCCGTGCTACCACTCAGTGGGCTGGACAAAGCGCCCACCCGCCGTGCGGTGATCCAGGACATCACCTGCGACTCTGATGGCCGTATCGATAGCTATGTGGATGGCCAAGGGGTAGAAACCACCCTGCCGCTGCCTGAGTGGGCCAATAACGACGAGCGCTGGTTAGGCTTCTTCCTGGTGGGCGCCTACCAGGAGATTCTTGGCGACCTGCACAACCTGTTCGGCGATACCGATTCGGTGGATGCAGCGCTAGGTGAAGATGGCGAGTGGGTGCTCTCTAACCCGCAGGCGGGGGATTCGGTGGCCAACGTATTGGCCTACGTGAACTTCGACGCCCGAGTTTTGAAGCAAAAACTCACCGAGCAGCTGGTGACCAGTGGCTTCTCTGCCGAGGAGCAAGCCCACTTTGCCGCCAGCCTGACCGAAGGCCTAGAGGGCTACACCTACCTGGAGTAACCCTTCACCGGCTTAACGCGTTTCACAAAAAAGGCCACCGAGCGTATCGGTGGCCTTTGTTTTGCGTGCTGAACCCGTGAGCGGGTCGTTACTCAACGACGCTGGTCGAAATCTCCAGGCCGCCAGTCAGCGTTAAGCGTAGCGCCGCGCCGCGGGGTAGCTCGCCGACTCCGGCAGGCGTGCCGGTCAAAATCACATCGCCTGGCTCCAGGGTGAAGTGACGGCTCATTTCTGCCACCAGCGTGGGAATAGCAAAAATCATATCCGCGCCTTCGCCGTGCTGGCGCTCTTCACCGTCGATTTCTAGGGTGAAGGTCAGCGCGTTCCAGTTAGGCACGCGGCTCAGCGGCAAGAAAGGCGACAGCGGGCAGGCGCCATCAAAGGCCTTGGCGATTTCCCAAGGGTGGCCTTTCTCTTTTAACTTGGTTTGCACATCGCGCAGGGTTAAATCCATCGCAAGGCCAATGCCTGCAATGGCACGCTCGGCTTCATCTTGCGTGGCGTGGGTGAGGGTCTCCCCCACCAGTAGCGCCAGCTCGACTTCATAATGAACATCGCCTCGCGAAAATGGCGGGTCGAGAGGCTTGGTTAAGTCCACCACGCTAGTGGCGGGCTTGATGAACAGCAG
>NZ_JAMZBE010000082.1:0-16835 GCF_024158645.1 Halomonas sp. 707B3 | reverse complement strand
CGGGCTTGCGAAAGCCAACTTGCACGGGGCGAATGATCAAAAAGTGCTCGCTGGCGGTGATAGGGAAAGTGTCGGCGCCGGCTTCACGGATTCAGGTACAAACTAAAACGCTCTGCCTTGTTGAAGGAGCCTGACCATGACGTCTCATTACCCTCGCGATTTAATCGGCTATGGCCGCACGCCGCCCCACGCTAACTGGCCAGGCAAGGCCAAAATCGCCGTTCAATTTGTGCTTAATTATGAGGAGGGCGGTGAGAACTGCGTGCTGCATGGGGATTCAGGCTCGGAGCAGTTTTTGTCCGAGATTATTGGTGCGGCCAGCTACCCAGACCGCCACCTGAGCATGGAGTCCATCTACGAATATGGCTCCCGCGCTGGCGTGTGGCGTATTCTGCGCGAGTTCGAGCGCCGCAGGTTGCCACTGACCGTATTTGGGGTGGCGATGGCGCTAGAGCGCCACCCGGATGTGGCCCAGGCGTTTAAAGAGCTTGGCCATGAAGTGGCGTGCCACGGCTACCGTTGGATTCACTACCAAGAAACCCCGGAGCATGTCGAACGTGAGCATCTGCAAAAAGCCATGGAGATCTTCCAGCGCTTGTACGGTGAAAAGCCTGAAGGCTGGTACACCGGGCGCGACAGCCCCAATACGCGCCGTTTAATTCTGGACGAAGGTGGTTTCCTTTACGACAGCGATTACTACGGCGACGACCTACCGTTCTGGACGAAGGTGAGCGATAGCGAGGGGGCTGAGCATAACCATCTGATCGTGCCTTACACCTTAGATACCAACGACATGCGCTTTGCTGCCCCGCAAGGTTTCAACACGGGGGATCACTTCTTTACCTACCTGCGCGACGCCTTTGATGTGCTGTATGCAGAAGGAGAAGAGGCGCCGAAAATGCTCTCAATCGGCATGCACTGCCGTTTGTTGGGCCGTCCGGGTCGCTTCCGCGCGCTGCAGCGCTTCTTAGACCATATTGAAGCCCACGACCGAGTGTGGGTGACACGCCGGGTGGACATCGCCCGCCACTGGGCGGAGCATCATCCGGCACCGACTCGTTAAAAGGCAGCATCATAATGAATAAAACGACTTACTACGCCCCCACCGGCGGGCATCCGCCGCAAACCCAGCTCACCGCTGACCGTGCGGTCTTTACCGAAGCCTACGCACTGATTCCCAAAGGGGTGATGCGCGATATCGTGACCAGCAACCTGCCGTTTTGGGAGGGCACTCGGTTATGGGTGCTGGCGCGTCCGCTGTCGGGATTTGCGGAAACCTTCTCCCAGTACATCATGGAAGTGCAGCCCGAGGGCGGTAGCGATAAGCCTGAGCTAGACCCCCAGGCGGAAGGCGTGTTGTTTATTGTGGAGGGTGAGTTAACGCTCACTTTAGCGGGCGAGCGTCATACGATGGGGCCGGGTGGCTATGCGTTTATTCCACCTGGCAGCCACTGGCAGGTGCGCAATGAAACCCGCGAGCCGGTGCGTTTCCACTGGGTGCGCAAAGCCTACGAGTATGTAGAAGGTCTGGAAGTGCCCAAAGCCTTCGTGACCAACGAACAGGAGATCGCACCGATCGAAATGCCGGGCACCGAAGGCCGCTGGGCAACGACGCGTTTTGTCGACCCCAACGACGTGCGCCACGATATGCACGTCAATATCGTTACCTTTCAGCCGGGTGGCGTGATTCCGTTTGATGAAACCCACGTGATGGAGCATGGCCTCTACGTACTTGAAGGCAAAGCGGTGTATCACTTGAACCAGCAATGGGTCGAAGTGGAAGCGGGCGACTTTATGTGGCTACGCGCCTTCTGCCCTCAGGCGTGCTACGCCGGCGGCCCTGGCCCGTTCCGCTACCTGTTGTACAAAGACGTTAACCGCCATGCGGCGCTCAAAATCTGAGTTGGGAAGCCCACCACAACTATCACTCGTTAGGATGATGCTATGTTAAATCTGACGGCAAAACCGCTGACGGCGGAGGCGTTTGCGCCCTTTGGAGACGTCATCGATGCCCGCACGTCCGCGTCGTTTCCGATTAACGCCGGGCGCACCCAGCGCCATCACGATCTCGCTAAGGTCGAAACTCTCGGTGAAAACGCCCACACGCTGATCAATATTTTTGTCAGCCAGCCAGTGACGCTGCCGCTCAATCTCACGTTTTTAGAGCGCCACCCCCAGGGCAGTCAGGCGTTTATGCCGCTGCATCAGGAGCGCTTTATCGTGGTGGTGGCACCGCCTGGCGATACCATTGCGCCAGACGAGGTGCAGGCGTTTGTGACCGACGGTCGCCAAGGGGTGAACTACCGCGCCGGTACTTGGCACGCGATTCAGTCGGTGTTGGAGCGCGAAGGGGAGTTTCTAGTGGTGGATCGCGGTGGGGATGGCAATAACTGTGATGAATATCCCCTGGATGTTACCGTCACTTTAGCGGAATAGCCCACCGCAAGTGCATGCGAGTGTCATCTTGGTTGGGTTATCCTGATAAGCTGACACTCTACTCTATGAACGGTTAGGACATTTATGAGCGCAAACACCCATATCCCCCTTCGTCGTACCAAAATTGTCGCGACCCTCGGCCCCGCCAGCGACCGTGAAGGCGTGCTGGAAGCCATGTTGAAGGCGGGGGTGGATGTGGTCCGCTTGAACTTTTCCCACGGCACGGCCGACGACCATCGTCGCCGCCTTGCCCGTGTGCGTGAAATCGCCGCTCAGCTAGGCCGCAGCGTGGCCGCGCTAGGTGATTTGCAAGGCCCCAAAATTCGCGTTGCCCGCTTTAAAGAGGGGGCGGTTTATTTAGAAGAGGGCCAGCCGTTTGTACTGGATATGGCCATGGACAGTGATGCCGGTGATATCCACGGCGTTGGCTGCGATTACAAAACCCTGGCCGACGATGTAACGGCGGGCGACCGCCTGCTGCTGGATGATGGCCGCGTGGTGCTGGATGTTACCCGCGTAGAGGGCAAGCAGGTACATACCGAGGTGGTGGTGGGCGGCAAGCTCTCTAATCATAAAGGCATTAACAAGCAGGGCGGCGGGCTATCTGCTCCCGCGCTGACAGAAAAAGATAAAACCGACCTGAAAACCGCCGTTGAGATTGGTGTCGATTATTTGGCGATCTCCTTCCCTCGTACTGCGGAAGATATGCTGGAAGCCCGCCGCCTGTTGGGCGAAGAGGGCAAGGAAATTGGCCTCGTTGCCAAAGTGGAGCGCGCCGAAGCCGTGGCCGATGACGCCACGCTGGATGGCATTATCGAAGCCTCCGAAGCGGTGATGGTTGCCCGTGGCGACCTCGGCGTGGAAATTGGCGATGCCAAACTGGTCGGCGTGCAAAAGCGCATGATTAAACGCGCCCGTTCGCTTAACCGCGCGGTCATTACCGCCACCCAAATGATGGAGAGCATGATCTCCGCGCCGCTGCCCACCCGCGCTGAAGTCTTCGACGTGGCTAACGCGGTGCTGGATGGCAGCGATGCGGTCATGCTCTCTGCGGAAACCGCCGCGGGCGACTACCCGCTGGAAACCGTAGAAGCGATGGCGCGTGTGTGCCTGGGTGCCGAGCGTGAGCGGGTCGCCCAAGAGTCGGGCCATCGTATCCACGAAGGCTTTACCCGCCCGGATGAAACCATTGCACTTTCGGCCATGTATGCCGCTAACCACATGAAAGGCGTGGTCGCGATTGCCTGCATGACCGCCTCTGGTTACACGCCGCTGATTGCCTCGCGCATTCGCTCGGGCTTGCCCATCGTCGGCCTGGCTCACAACCCGATTGCCCAGCGCCGTATGGCCATGTACCGCGGCGTGGTCTCACTTCCCTTCGATACCTCAGAAATGACCGCCACCGAGCTTAACGACCAAGCCCTTACGCTGTTGGTGAAGCAGGGCGTCGCCAAGCCGGGTGATCACGTCATCCTGACCCGTGGCGACCACATGAACGCCCACGGCGGCACCAACACCATGAAAGTGATGGCCATTACCGAGCAGCACGCCGAAAACGCGAAGGCGTAAACGAATGCGCGCACTGCTGCTCCTGTGCGGTTGGCTGCTAAGCGCGCCTGTGATGGCGGGCGCGCCCATTGTGGCGGCGGCGTCTAGCCTGCAGTTCGCCCTGGAGGAAGCTGCCGCCCAGTTTACCCAGCAGACCGGCCACGCGCTGCGGCTTAACTTCGGCTCCTCCGGCAACTTTCGTCGTCAAATCGCCCAGGGCGCGCCCTTCGAGCTGTTTTTGTCAGCAGATGAAGAGTTCGTTCAAGCGCTGTACGACGAGGGGTACGTGGATAACACGGGCGTGATTTACGCCCGAGGACGGCTAGCCTGGGTACAGCCGGCTGGCCGTTACTCCGTACCCAGTGAGCAAGCGCCGCTTGCCGGCGTGCAGGAGGCCATTGCCGCCTTGGCAGAGGGGCAGCGGCTGCGTATCGCCATTGCCAGCCCAGAACACGCCCCTTACGGCATGGCCGCCCGAGACGTGTTGCAAAAGGCGGGCCTTTGGGAAGCCAGCGAACCGCTGCGGGTTCAAGGGGAGAATGTCTCCCAGGCGATGCAGTTTGCCCTTTCCGACGAGGCTCGAGGTGGCTTAGTGGCTTACTCGCTAGCAGTTGCGCCCGCGCTAGCGGAGCGCAGCGAGGCGGTGTTGATGCCTGAAACGTGGCATACGCCGCTGCGCCAGCGCATGGTGTTAACGCCGCAGGCCGGAGAAGTGGCTCACGCGTTTTACGAGTGGCTGCAACAGGCGGATGCGAAAGCGATTTTTGAAACCTACGGATTTAGTACCGATTAATGGACTGGTCGGCGTTCTCTGTCTCGCTGCGGCTCGCGGCGTTTACCTGTCTCTTCTTATTACCTCTAGGCATTTGGTGGGGGCGCGTGCTGGCGACGGCACAGTTCCGTGGCAAGGGGCTGTGTGAGGCGCTGATTGCGCTGCCGCTGGTGCTACCGCCTACGGTGCTGGGGTTTTATCTGCTTCAGCAGTTTGGCCGCGATGCGCCGTTAGGCGGTGCCTGGGCGGCGCTGACAGGGGGCGGGCTCAACTTTACCTTTAGCGGTATTTTGTTGGCTTCTCTGATTGCCAATCTCCCCTTTGCTATTCAGCCGATTCAGCGTGCCTTTGAGCATGTGCCTGCGAACCTGCGTGAGGCGGCATGGTGCAGTGGGCTAAGCCCATGGCAAACCCTGTGGCGTATTGAATTGCCGCTGGTGTGGCCGGGCATTTTGTCGGCGGCAGCGCTAACCTTTGCGCACACACTGGGCGAGTTTGGCGTGATTTTGCTGGTCGGCGGTGCGATTGATGGCGAGACCCGCACGCTCTCTATTGCCATTTATGACCGCGTACAGGCCTTTGACGAGCAGGGCGCGGCGAGCATGTCCGCCCTCTTGCTGGCCATTTCTCTGGCAACCTTAGGCCTTGTCTATGGGCTCGCTGGCAAGCGCAGGTGGTCACGTGGATGATCTGATAGTGACGGCCCAACAGGCTGGCCCGATTCCGCTCAATGCCTCGTTTCGCTGCGCCCCTGGCGAGTTGTTGGCGCTGGTCGGGCCATCGGGAAGTGGTAAAACTACCTTGCTGCGCACCATTGCCGGGCTTTACCAGCCTCAGCAGGGCAGAGTGAGCTGCGCGGGCAGGGAGTGGTTTCTGGCCCAAAGCGGCCAGCGCCACTCACTGCCGCCGCAAGCGCGCCAGATTGGTATGGTGTTTCAGGATTATGCGCTGTTCCCTCATCTAACGGCGCTGCAGAACGTTCAGCTAGCCATAGGACACCTGCCCCGCGCTCAAAGGCGTGAACAGGCTGTTCAGTGGCTCACTAAAGTGCGCTTGGAAGGCTTAGAGGCGCGCTACCCTAGCGAGCTTTCCGGCGGCCAGCGCCAGCGAGTGGCCTTGGCTCGCGCCTTGGCCAGAGAGCCCCAAGCGCTGCTGCTGGATGAGCCGTTCTCTGCGGTAGATCAAGTGACTCGACGCCGCTTACAGCGTGAGCTGGCGCTGCTGCGCCAACAGATCTCCATTCCCATTATTCTCGTCACCCACGACTTGGAAGAAGCCACCGCGCTCGCCGATCAAATCTGCGTGCTGCATAACGGCGTCAGCCTGCAGCAGGGCACGCCTGAAGCGCTGTTTCGACAGCCCGCTTCGCCGCTTGTCGCTAGGTTGCTGGATCGCCACAACGTCTTTAGCGGGGAAGTGGTCGAGACGGACGCTGGGCGACGCTTGCAGTGGGGGGAATGGCTGCTAGAAGTCAGCGAAGGTATCGCCCAGTGTGAAGTAGGAGAGTCATTGGCCTGGTACCTGCCGCCGTCGGATATTGTACTGCATCGTCGGGGACGGCCTTCCCAAGGCGAACGCGAAAACCCGGTGGCGGCGACGGTCAGCGAAATGGTGGTGTTGGGCGGCATGACATCAATCTCGCTGCGTGTTTCCCACGGAGATATGCTACGTTTCGACATCGCCACCCACGCGGCTAAACGTAATCAGCTTAGCTTGGGAGAAAGGGTACACGTCTCGCTGCTGGCTGAGGGGATTCATCTTATGCCCGCGCAGCGTACCCAAACGGCATCACACAACAAAAGGAACCTGTTATGACCCTGACACGCCGCCAACTGCTGAAAACCGCTGCCGGTGTTTCGCTTGCCGCCTGTTTACCCCTGCCGCTGTTAGCGGCTTGGGCGGCTGAACCCGCGCCAGCCAACACGCTGCCGCTGGCGATCCATAGCGAAGGTGGCCCGCATCGCCTGGATGTCGAAGTCGCCGAAACCGCTTCGCAGCGTCAGCGGGGCCTGATGGGCCGCAAAAATCTGCCTGAAGCCCGCGGTATGCTGTTCCGATTTGAGAGCGAGCAGCCCGCCGGTAACGCCTTTTGGATGTACCGGACGCTAATTCCGCTGGATATCGCTTATATCGACGGCGAAGGGCGCATCGTCGCCATCAACACCATGCCGCCCTGCGAATCTGATGCTCCTCAGGAGTGCCCCTCTTACCCTGCCGGGGCGGCCTATCATGCGGCGCTGGAAGTTAACGCGGGCTATTTTGCTGAGCGTGGCATACAGGTAGGCGACTGTGTCTCGGTGCCTGCGCTGGCCGGTTTTTGCCGCCCCGAATAACGTGCTTTCTTACGCCCTGGTTGGCCGCTGTTTGCCAAACTTCAGCACAATCAGGGCGATTCCCGCGACCACTAAGCCTCCGCCTACCAGTTTATGCACCCCAAGTAGGTCGTCCATCAGCAGCGCGCCTAAGCCCACCGCGAAAACAGGGGTGAGGAGTGTCATCGGCACTACGCGATTTACCGGGTGGCGGCGCAGCAGCGCGTACCAAATGCCGTAAGCGGCGATGGACGACATAATGGCGGTATACGCCACCGCGCCCCAGCCCAGCCAGCTTGCCTGAGTGATCGCCTGCCACTGGTGTTGTTCAAAGAGCCACGAGCCGAGCGCAACCTGAGGCACCGCAAAGAGCGCTACCCAACCTGCCAGCGCTAGTGGCGCAATGGGCGGCCCGCGTTTGATCAATAGCTGCGACACCGCCCAGCCAAACGCACTCAATAGCAAAATGGTTAACGGTAGCGGCGAGGGCAGCGTTGGCCCGCCCGCCAGCACCACCACACCTGCAAACGAGAGCAGCAGGCCTGCCAAGCGTTTAGGCCCTAGCTTCTCTTTTAGGAATACCACCGCCAATAGCGTGGCAAACGGTGTGCCCATCTGCACAAGCAGCGCGCCTGTTCCAGCTTCCGCTTGCCCCAAACCAATGAACAGCAGCGCAAAGTGAAGGCTGCCAAACGTGATGGACAGCAGCACTAAAAAGGGCAACTGCGCCCGGGCTACCGGGTAAAACGGCACCAGCAGCGCGGCCACTAATATGAAGCGCAGGGTGGTCATTAACAGTGGCGGCAGCTCCGCTACGCCCACTTTGATCACAATAATATTGAGTGACCAAATAACAATGACCAACAGGCCCAGGAGCAAATCACGAAGCGGCACGGCGTTATCTCTGTTAGGGGGCGGGGAGAGGCTATCAAGGGTGCTTATATAACGGTTAGGGAGCTTTTAAGCTAATAATCTAAACATAGTGTTATAGTAAGGCGGCAACAGTCGTTGTATCGAGATCAATAGTAATAACAGAGGAATGATTATGAAGAAAATCTCATCAACGTTGTTAGGCCTGAGCATGGCGCTAGCGGCTTCCGCCCATGCCAACGATAAGCAGCTGGTCATTGGTACCAATAACTGGGCTGAAAATATTGCCGTCGCCAATATGTGGAAAATCGTGCTGGAAGAGGAGCACGGCTACGAGATTGAGCTGACCGATGTGGGTAAAAGCGTGCTGTACAGCGGTTTGGCCAATAACGATTTCGATATCTCTTTGGAAATCTGGCTACCCACGACGGACAAAGATTTTCTTGCGCCCTATAAAGATGAGATCGATGTGCACGACGTGTGGTACGAAGGCACTGGCCTAGGCATTGTGGTACCTAGTTACGTTGAGATCGACACCATCGACGCGCTGCGCGATAGCGCTGAACAATTCTCCTATCAAGGGCGCCCCACCATTATTGGGATTGATTCTGGCTCCGCGATTGCCGGGTCAACGGATGATGCCATTGATGCTTATGACCTGCCGATGCGTCAGCTCTATAGCTCCGACCCAGCCATGATGGCGGCCCTGGACGATGCGTACCAGCGTGAAGAGCCCATTGCCGTGACGCTCTGGAGCCCGCACTGGGCCTTTGCTGAGTATGATCTTAAGTACCTGGAAGATACTCAGGGCGTTTACGGTGAAAGCGACGATATTTTCTGGTTCTCCCGCAAAGGCTTCGCAGAGGACGATCCGTGGCTCACCCAAGTGCTGAACGAGTGGCATATGGATGACGATACCTTAGGCGGGCTGATGGCGACGATTGAACAGCAGGGCGACCCCGTAGAAGGGGCGCGCACCTGGATTGGCGAGAACCGCGAGTTAGTCGATACGTGGCTGGCCGCTGGCGAGTAGCCATTTAATGCAAACCCTGGCAACGCCCTGAAGATATTCAGGGCGTTTTGCTATGAGTCGTGGGGTTACCACCTTTGTATTGCCAAGACCGACCTTAGACGTCTTCCTTTCGCTTGCTAACTGCCTACAATGGGCAGTGTGCCGATGGCCTTTAAAAGCTAGGCACCTTATAAGAACCGATAAAAAAGGATCGATAATAATGACGCTGACACGCTCTATGGCTCGTTTTACCGCTGGCTTAGCTGGCGCTGCACTGCTCTCGGCTGCTTTTTCCGCGCAAGCGCGCGAACTCTCGGTCTCTACCGTGCTTTCAGAGGCCTTTCCTTGGGGGCAGGCCGCTGAAAAGTGGGCAGAGCTGGTGGAGGAGCGCAGCGGTGGTGAACTCACCCTGCGGGTCTACCCCAACTCTCAGCTGGTGTCGGGTGACCAAACCCGCGAGTTTTCCGCCATGCGCTCTGGCCTGATTGATGCCGCCGTGGGTTCAACCATCAACTGGTCGCCCCAAGTGCCGGAATTGAACCTGTTCTCTTTACCGTTCTTTATTCCTGATGAAGCCGCTGTCGATGCCGTGACCGGCGGGGATGCGGGCACTATGGTGTTCGAGGCGATTGAGTCCCGTGGCGTTATTCCGCTGGCCTGGGGGGAAAACGGCTTCCGTCAGGTGTCTAATTCCCGTGGCCCTATCAGCCAGCCGGAGGATCTGGATGGCCTGAAGATCCGCGTAGTGGGCTCGCCGCTGTTCCAGGATACGTTCTCCGCCTTAGGCGCTGACCCTACGCAGATGAGCTGGACCGACGCCCAACCTGCTCTCACTACCGGTGCGGTCGATGGCCAGGAGAACCCGCTTTCCGTATTTGATGTGGCGCGTATTGACCAAGTGGGCCAGGAGCATCTGACGCTCTGGAACTACATGAACGACCCACTTATTTTTGCCGTTAACCAGCAGGTCTGGCAGTCGTTGAGTGAAGAGCAGCAGGAGATGCTGCGTGAAACAGCCGAAGAAGCGGGCGCGTGGGAAATTGCCATGACCCGTGAGCAGGAGAGCGAGCGTTTAGCCGCGATTCAAGAGCGTGGCGTCACGGTGACCGAGCTGACCGATGAGCAGTACCAGGCCTTTGTGGATGCCACTCAGTCAGTGTATGAAAAGTGGGCCCCGCGCATTGGTGAAGAGGTAGTGAACGCTGCCCAAGCTGCTATCGACGCACGTTAATTCTTCAAGGGTTTTGACTGCCGCCTAAACAGGGCGGCGGTTCTTTGCTGTGAGGCTGCCATGAAAGGCTTTCCTGATGCACGCCCAGAGCGCTGGCTAGGTGCGCTGGCGCTGATTGTGATTTCATTGATTAGTCTGGGTAATGTGATTACTCGTTACCTTACAGGCGGCTCATTTTCGTTCACGGAAGAGTTTTCCGTCTTTCTATTGGTCGTGCTGACCTTTGCCGGTGCGTCGGTTGCCTTGCGTCGCGACCGGCATATCCGCATTGGCTTTTTAGAGCGTGCCCTGCCTGAGTGGTGGCGGGGCGCGCTGATTCTTTTTCAAGCCCTGTGTGGCCTGATCGTATTGGGTTTAATTACCTGGTATGGCGGCAAGTTGGCGTGGCAGGAGTATCAGTGGGAGTCGCTGTCGCCCGGGTTAGGCCTGCCCCAGTGGTGGTACTTGGTGTGGCTGCCTATTTTGTCTGCTGCCATGCTATGGCGCTTGGTGCAGCAAACCCGTGACCGTTTGAAAGGGGAGCTAACCAGTGACGCCTGATATTTGGATGATTTTGGCATTTGCCGGGCTGTTAATTGCTGGCGTGCCGGTGGCTTTTTCCTTGGCGCTTTCTGGGGCGGTGGGCATCGTGCTTGGGCTCTCGCCGGATATGCTGGCCACCCTGGGTACCAATACCTATAACAGCATCGCTAAATACCCTCTCATTGCGATTCCACTGTTTATTCTCACTGGGCTGATTTTTGAGCGAGCAGGCGTGGCGCTGCGTTTGGTGCGTTTTGCCCAGGCGCTCATTGGGCCCCGTCACGGTGGGCTGGCGCTGGTGGCGGTATTGGTGTGCATGATTATGGGCGGCATGAGCGGCTCTGGCCCCGCTGACGCCGCTGCTGTGGCCATGGTGATGCTGCCTAGCATGACGAAGGCAGGCTACCCCAAGCCGTTTTCGGCCACGCTCATTGCGGCTTCGGCCTCCACGGCTATCTTAATTCCGCCTTCGGTGGCGCTGATTCTCTACTCCATTGTGGTGCCGGGCGTTGATCTGCGTGCCCTGTTTGCTGCGGGGTTATTCCCCGGTATTTTAGCGGGCCTTGCACTGCTGGTACCGGCGATGCTGGTCGCCAAGCGCTACGGTTGGGAAGGCACGCCGGTGGACGGAGCCGAAAAACTGACGGTACGCGGAACCTTCCGCGAGGCGCTGCCTGCCTTGTTTGCGCCAGTGCTGATTCTAGGTGGCTTGCGCTCAGGACTGTTTACGCCCACAGAGGCCGCCGTGGTGGCCGTTGCCTATGGGACGGTGGTAGGCCTGTTTCTTACCCGAGAGCTGACACTTCGGGATGTGTGGGAGCTACTGGGGGAAGCGGCGATTATCTCTGGCGTAGTGATGCTGATTATCGCACTGGCGGGAATTTTTGCCTGGTCAGGCACGATGCTCGGCACCTTCCGCCATTTAGCGGAATGGATCATCAGCCTGACCGATAACGGCGTCTTGCTGTTGATACTGGTGATGTTGGCGGTACTGGTGGCGGGCATGCTGCTGGATGCGATTTCGATTTATCTGATCATGATGCCAATTCTGATTCCGGTGATGCAGCATTTTGAGTGGAATCCGGTATGGTTTGGCATTTTGCTGGCGATGAATATTGCCATTGGTCAATTTACGCCTCCGGTGGCGGTGAACCTGATGGTGACCACGGAAGTTGCCAAGATACGCCTAGAGCATACGATCGGCTGGGCGCTGCTGTTTGTGGTTGCCATGGGGTGCGCCTTGGCACTGGTGGCGATATTTCCCAGCATTGCTCTGTGGCTGCCCACGGTGTTGGGCTATAACGTCTAATGATCAACCGAGATAACCAATAAGCGATGGCCTATGCCAATATGGCATGATGTTTAACGTTTACTAAACGTTACCGGCTATTAGACTGGGCGGCAGACGCACAGACAAGCGAAAAAGTGTGCCAATGTCTAAGTGAAAGCATTTAGGAAAAGCGCTTAGGACAAACTCCTGAGAGAGTAGCTAGCGTCATCACGCTGGCTAGGCAATGCGCTGCGCTGCCTGCGGTGCAGGCATAAAATTGTCTCGTACTTCGCCAATTAGCATTTTTTTCGCTAAAGTAGGAACAGTCGGCACTAAATGCCGAGGTCGATAACAGACTGTCTTGACAACGTTTTGGAACCGAAACACCTGAAGGGAACCGTTCTGCAGGTGGCTTCAAAGCGCATAACGCTCACAACATCAAGATAAAGAGGTGTGTTCATGAAACGCCATGTATTTTCTACCGCGGCCTTCTCAGGCGCGTTAATTGCAGCGGCAACCTTTGCCTCTCCGGCCGTTGCTCAGGAGCGCTACATCACCATCGGTACCGGCGGCCAAACCGGTGTTTACTATGTGGTTGGCCAGTCGGTATGCCGCATGGTTAACCGTGGCAGCGATGAGCACAACATCCGTTGTAACGCCCCGTCTACCGGTGGTTCCGTTGCTAACGTCAACGGCATGAAGAGCGGTGAGCTGGATATGGGCGTTGTGCAGTCTGACGTTCAGTACCGCGCTTACCACGGTGAGTCCAACTTTGAAGAAGAAGGCGCTTGGGAAGATATGCGTGCCGTCTTCACCATGCACGGTGAGCCGCTGACCGTGGTGGCCCGCGCGGATTCCGGTATCGAGAACATCAGCGATTTCCCAGGCAAGCGCGTCAACATCGGTAACCCTGGTTCTGGCCAGCGCAATACCATGGACGTGGTCATGGATGCGTTCGGTTGGGACGAAGACACCTTCGCGCTGGCTTCTCAGCTAGATGCGGCTGAGCAGGCGGCTGCCCTGTCTGACAACAACATCGACGCAATGGTTTACGTGGTAGGCCACCCGAATGGCTCTATCCAAGAAGCGACCACCACCATTGATGCGCGTCTGGTCTCTGTGACTGGCGAAGAGATCGACGGTCTGATCGAAGAGTACCCCTACTACACCCGTTCTGTGATTCCGGGTGGCCTTTACCGTGGTAACGACGAAGATGTCGAAACTTTCGGTGTAGCGGCAACCTTCGTTTCTTCGACCGCTGTTGATGAAGATATCGTTTATGAAACGGTGAAAGCAGTATTCGAAAACTTTGATCGTTTCAAGCGCCTGCACCCGGCGTTTGAGAACCTCAACGAAGAAGACATGATCTCTGACGGCTTAACGGCTCCGCTGCACGATGGTGCAGCGCGTTACTACCGTGAGCGTGGCTGGATCGAATAAGTCGTAAAAAGAGTGATGCTACTGACGGAAGGTGAGTAGCGTCGCTTTGAGTTGCAAAGCGCGGGCACCTTGGGTGTCCGCGCTTCTTGTTGAGAGCGCTGATTGTCAGCGCTGACCATTAGGCAGGGCAAGCGTATGCGTGATGACAAACAACCTTCGGCAGCCGCTGAGAACGACCTGGAGGATATGGTCGCTTCCAGCGATACAGGGGCACGGAAACCCTTAGGCGTACCCGGTAAGCTGCTGGTGAGTATTGCAGCAGTGTGGTCGCTGTTTCAGCTATGGATTGCATCGCCACTTCCCTATATTGTTGGCTTCGGCGTATTTAGCGCCACGGAAGCGCGCTCGATTCATTTAGCGTTTGCGCTCTTTTTAGCCTTTATGGCGTACCCCGCCTTTAAGCGCTCTCCTCGTGATCGTGTGCCCTTAGCTGATTGGGCATTGGCAGCGGTAGCGGCGTTTTGCGGCGCCTATCTGTTTATTTTCTATGCTGATTTGGCCCAGCGGCCTGGGTTGCCGATTACCCAGGATATTATCGTGGGCGTTGTTGGCATTCTGATGCTGTTAGAGGCGACTCGTCGCGCATTAGGGCCGCCCCTGATGATCGTGGCGGCGGTGTTTATTGCTTACTCGTTGTTTGGCCCTTACATGCCGGGCATTTTGGCCCACCGCGGCGTTAGTCTGGGTGGTTTGATTAACCACCAGTGGCTAGGTACCCAAGGGGTGTTTGGTATTGCGCTGGGGGTCTCGACCAGCTTTGTTTTCCTGTTTGTACTGTTTGGTGCGTTGCTGGATAAAGCGGGCGCCGGTAACTACTTCATCAAAGTGGCGTTCTCGCTGCTTGGCCACTTCAAAGGCGGCCCAGCCAAAGCGGCAGTGGTAGCCTCTGGTATGACTGGTTTGATCTCGGGGTCGTCGATTGCCAATACCGTTACCACTGGCACCTTTACGATTCCGATGATGAAGCGAGTCGGCTTTAGCGCGGAAAAAGCGGGTGCGGTGGAAGTATCGTCTTCGGTGAATGGCCAGATCATGCCGCCCGTCATGGGGGCTGCTGCTTTCTTGATGGTGGAATACGTGGGTATTCCCTATGTCGACGTCATCAAGCACGCTTTCTTACCGGCGCTGATCTCCTATATCGCGCTGATCTACATTGTTCACCTGGAAGCGCTCAAGGCCAATATGAAAGGCCTGCCGTCCAGCAATCCGGCACGCCCGTTGCTGAACAAAGTGATCGGCTTTATGACCGGTTTGCTGCTGCTGATGGGTCTCTCCATCGCCGTCTACTACGGCTTGGGCTGGTTAAAGCCGGTACTGGGTGAAGCGACCCCCTGGGTGGTCTCTGTAGGGCTGGCGATTGTATATGTCGGCTTGTTGAAAGTAGGCGCTAACTACCCTGAGCTGGAGATGGACGACCCCAACTCAGAGGTCGTGAAGCTGCCGCAAACTCGCCCGACGGTTATGGTCGGCCTACACTATATTCTGCCGGTTGTCGTGTTGGTGTGGTGCTTGATGGTGGAGCGCCTTTCGCCTGGGTTGTCAGCGTTCTGGGCCACCATGTTTATGATTTTCATCATGGTTACCCAGCGCCCGATCATCGCGATTTTCCGTGGCCGCAGCCAAATGGCGGCCGATATCAAAGAAGGCTTTAAGGACCTGTGGGATGGCCTGGTGACCGGTGCCCGCAACATGATTGGTATCGGTATTGCGACTGCCACGGCGGGTATCGTCGTGGGTGCGGTCTCCCAAACGGGGGTAGGCCTAGTGCTCGCGGACGTAGTGGAAATTCTCTCAGGCGGTAACCTGATGATGATTCTACTGCTGACGGCTCTGCTGAGTTTGATTCTGGGTATGGGCTTGCCAACAACGGCGAACTACATCGTGGTATCGGCGCTGATGGCTCCGGTGATTGTGCTGCTGGGCCAGCAAAATGGCCTGATCGTACCGCTGATTGCTGTGCACCTGTTCGTGTTCTACTTCGGCATCATGGCGGATGTCACGCCGCCTGTGGGGCTGGCCTCTTTTGCTGCGGCGGCAGTTTCTGGCGGTGACCCGCTGCGTACCGGCTTCCAGGCGTTTTACTACAGCCTGCGTACCGCCGCACTGCCGTTCCTGTTCATCTTCAATACAGACTTGTTGTTGATTGATGTCACGGTGATGCAGGGCATCTTGGTGTTTATTGTGGCTACCATCGCCATGCTGATCTTTGCAGCAGGTACGCAAGGCTACATGCTGACCCGCAACCGCTGGTACGAGTCACTGTTACTGCTGCTGGTGGCGTTCACGCTGTTCCGCCCGGGCTTCTGGATGGACAAAATCCATGATCCCTACGAGTCAGTGCCGCCTGCCCAGTTTGCAGAGGCATTAGGTCGGGTCGATGACGGTAGTAACTTGCGGGTGCAAATTGCCGGTGAGGACGACTTCGGTGCGCCCATGACGACCTATATGCTAGTACCTGTGCCGCGTGGCGAAACAGGCGAAGAGCGCATGGCCAACCTGGGCATAGAGCTTTACGAAGATGGCGACCAAACCCTGGTCGACTTTGTCGAGTTCGGCAGTCAGGCGGCTGAGCTAGGCTTCGATTTCGATCAAGAGATCCTCGAAGTGCTGGCCCCGGTAGATCGTTGGACAAAAGAGTGGATGTGGTTACCCGCACTCGGCATCTTTGGGTTGGTCGTCGTGATGCAGCGTCGCCGTCGGCGTCGTGAAGAAGCCAACGAAGTGGCCGCTGTTTAAGGAGGTTGCTATGTACCATAAAGTGCTACTCCCCGTGGACTTGAACGAAGAGGCCTCATGGAAGAAGGCGCTGCCCACAGCGGTAACGTTGTGCCAAACCTTTGGTGCAACATTACATGTGGTCACGGTACTACCAGAATTTAAAATGCCCATGGTTGGCGCTTACTTTCCGAAAAACTTCTCTGAAAAAGCGCATGCGGCGATGAAAGAAGCGCAGCATAAATTCATTCAGGAACATGTGCCTGAAGGGATCAAAACCCAAAGTGTGATTGTCGATGGCTCACCATGGGAGGCCATCATCAAGGTCGGCAAGAAGATTGATGCCGATTTGATTGTGATGGCATCCCATACTAAGCGTAAATTCGTTGATTACGTACTGGGCCCCAACGCCGAGCATGTCGTTCACCACGCTAAAGTGTCGGTGATGATCGTGCGGTAAGCGCAACGTGCGTCATAAAGCTCCAAGCCCCGGCTTGGAGCTTTTTTTTGGCTCGAATATAACGAAACGCTAACGCATCGAATTAATTGTCGTTAAAAGCGCCGATGAAGGATTTTTTGTACTGAGTGCCTTCAAAAGCATTCGCGAAGCAGCGGCTCAGCTACATTAATAGAACATTAAGCCATTAACGTTGGATTAATGGTCATCAACACACATGGTAGCTATTTACCTTGGTGCTTGGGTCAGT
>NZ_JAMZBE010000081.1:0-16852 GCF_024158645.1 Halomonas sp. 707B3 | reverse complement strand
GTTCAACACCCTGATGGGTGATGAAGTTGAGCCGCGTCGCGACTTCATCGAGACCAACGCGCTCGTTGCTAACCTCGATATCTAAAAAGCCTCTTCAATGTGTTTCACGTGAAACATTGAAAAGCAAAAAACCGTAGGCGAAACGCCTGCGGTTTTTTTATGGATGGTGGTGTTCAAGGCCAGCATGAAAATTGTGGAAAGGTTAGTCCAAGGCACCTGCGATTAAGTCGTCAACAAAGGCAGCTAAATCAGCGTAGACCAAGGCATGCTCTAGCCCGTCCCCTTTTGCGAGGGTCTTTTCCCCTTTACCCGTTTTCACGAGAACGCTACGGCACCCCACCGATTCACCCGCTTGCAGATCGCGTAGGCTATCGCCCACCATCCAACTGCCTTTCAGACTGGAAAGCGTTAGTTTGTCCTGTATCTCGGTAAATAACCCAGGAAGCGGTTTACGGCAGCCGCACTGATCATCGGGGCCGTGAGGGCAGTAAGCGATATGGGCAATTTGGCCGCCTTCCGCTTCCACCAGCCTATGTAAGCGCTCATTCATAGTGTTCAGCGTGGTTTCATCGTAGAAGCCACGGGCGATGCCGGATTGATTAGTAGCCACTGCCACGGTAAAGCCTGCCTGGGTAAGGCGGGCAATCGCGCTAATGGCAGAAGGGTAGGGGATCCATTCGGCAAGGGATTTGATATAAGCATCCGAGTCTTGATTAATCACGCCATCGCGATCCAGTATTACAAGCTGCTGAGCGGTAATCATGGGGCTCCTCTTATTGCGGTGGGCAAAAACGTCAACATTAGCGTAAGCCCTGAAGTGCGAATGAGCGAGTGTTTCACGTGAAACATTCGTGCGCTCAATAAAAAGCCCGGCTTATCAAAAGCCGGGCTATCGGTTGCGCCTTCAGAGCAGACGATGCTCTATAACACTCATCGTGTCACTGGGGTAGCTGAGAGATATCGGCCACTTCCAGGAACAGCGCCTGCAGGCTGGCAAGCAGGGCGAGGCGGTTACGGCGAATGGCATCGTCATCCGCCATGACCATTACTTGATCAAAGAAGGCATCGACCGGCTTGCGTAGCGTGGCGAGCGCGTCTAGCGCTTGCTGGTAATCACCTGCTGCGAACAGCGGGGCCACCTGCTGCTGGCTAGCCGTGACCGCTTCAAACAGGGCTTTTTCCGCCGCTTCTTGAAGAAGCGAGGCCTCTACCTGAATGCTGCCATCATGCTCCTGCTTGCTCAGGATGTTGGAAACACGCTTGTTGGCAGCGGCCAGGGCTGCGGCTTCTTCACGCTGGGCGAAAGCTTTGACGGCACGTAAGCGCCGCGCGAAATCCAGCGGCTTGGTGACCGGGCGGGCGCGCACCGCGAGGTACATCTCTGCAGAGATACCCTCTTCCTGGCCCCAGGCGCGGAAGCGGTCGAGCATATACGTCAGTACGTCTTCTACCAGACCGTCGGCTTTCGGCAGGTTCTGGTGCTGATCAGCCGCCACTTGCAGCAGTTCACGCAAGTCGAGGTTCAGCTCGCCTTTCACCAGAATGTTCAGCACGCCAATGGAGGCGCGGCGAAGGGCGAAGGGGTCTTTTGCGCCCGTGGGGCGTTGGCCTATACCGAAGATGCCCACCAGGGTATCCAAGCGATCAGCTAGTGCTAGCGCTTGGCCGGTCAGGCTTTGCGGAATCGCATCGCTGGCAAAGCGGGGCAGATATTGCTCTTCTAACGCCTGGGCGACTTCCGCAGGCTCGCCATCCTGCTCGGCGTAGTAACGACCCATGATGCCCTGCAGCTCAGGGAATTCGAGCACCATCTCGGTGACGAGGTCACATTTTGCCAGTGCCACGGCACGCTGCGCGTGGGCCACATCGCCGTGAATACGCTCGGCGATAAAGGTGGCAATGGCCGTGCTACGGCGGGCTTTATCCGCCAGCGTGCCCAGCTGCTGCTGGAAGACCACGCTTTCTAATTGCGGAATGCGCGAGGCCAGCGTGTGCTTGCGGTCGGTGTCGTAGAAGAAGGCCGCATCCGCCAAGCGCGGACGAATAACCTTTTCATTGCCGGAGATCACCTGATCAGGGTCTTGGCTCTCGATGTTCGAGATAGTGATGAACAGCGGCTTCAGCTTGCCCTGGTCATCCAGCAGGTGGAAGTACTTCTGGTTGGCCTTCATGGAGGAGATCAGACACTCCGCGGGCACTTCCAAAAAGCGCTCGTCGAAGCTGCCGGTCAGTGCGACGGGCCACTCCACCAAACCGCTGACCTCTACCAGCAGGTCCTCGTCGATGACGGCGTTGGCTTCCTGAACTTCGGCCTCGGCGAGCACCTGTTCACGAATACGCTCCCGGCGACGCTGGCGGTCTGCCAATACGTAGGCGTTTTCCAGTGCTGCCAGATAGTCGTCGGCATGCTCAAGTTGAATTGCATCCGGCGCGTGGAAACGATGGCCGTAGGTGGTACGGCTGGCTTGAAGGCCAAGGGCTTCGGCGGCAACAACTTGGCTACCGTACAGTGCTACCAACCAGTGAACCGGGCGGGAGAACTCAACGCGGGACGCACCCCAGCGCATGTTCTTGGGTACCGGCAGCGACTGTAGTGTTTTACGTACCATCTCAGGCAGTAGCGCTTGAACGCTGTCACCCTGCTGCTGTTCGCGGTAGCCAAGCCAGGTGCCCTTATCGGTTTCCAGATGGATCAGATCATCCACGCTGACACCGCAGGAGCGGGCAAAGCCTTCTGCTGCTTTGGTGGGGGTGCCGTCTTTAAACGCGGCGGCCAGGGCGGGGCCACGGCGCTCTACTTCACGGTCTGGCTGCTTGTCGGAAAGCCCGGTGACTTGTACGGCTAAGCGGCGCGGCGTGGCGTAGGCGGTCACCGCTTGGAAGGGAATTTCGGCTTCCTGTAGGCCTTTTTCAATGCCGGCAGCAAACGCGTCTGAAAGCGCGTCCAGCGCGGTGGGTGGAAGCTCTTCTGCGCCCAGTTCTAATAAAAGCGTATCAACGGCCATTATGCGTCTCCCTGCTCAGCGAGCTCTTCTTGTAACAGTTCACGGCGTAATGCTTCCGGTGCCATGGGGAAGCCTGCTGCTTTACGAGACTCGAAGTAGGCGGTAGCGACATCACGCGCCATGGTGCGTACACGCAGGATGAAGCGCTGACGTTCCGTGACGGAGATCGCGTGGCGGGCATCCAGCAGGTTGAACGTATGGGAAGCTTTAAGCACCTGCTCGTAAGCGGGCAGCGGCAGGCTTGCGGCTAAGAGTTTGCTGCACTCTTTTTCCTGGTGATCAAACGCCGCGAAGAGCTGATCCACATCTGCGTGCTCAAAGTTATACGCTGACTGCTCACGCTCGTTTTGCAGGTAGACATCGCCGTAACTCACTTTGCTGCCGTCCGGCGCGATGGCCCATACTAGGTCGTAAACGCTATCGACGTTCTGCAGGTACATGGCGATACGCTCAAGCCCGTAGGTCAGCTCGCCGGTGACGGGGTAGCACTCGATGCCGCCCGCCTGCTGGAAATAAGTAAATTGGGTCACTTCCATGCCGTTGAGCCATACTTCCCAGCCAAGGCCCCAGGCACCTAAGGTGGGGGATTCCCAGTTGTCTTCCACGAAGCGCACGTCGTGAATCAGCGGGTCGAGCCCTAAACGCTTCAACGAACCTAGGTAAAGATCCTGTAGGTTGCTGGGGGAGGGCTTCATCACCACCTGGAACTGGTAGTAGTGCTGCAGGCGGTTAGGGTTTTCGCCGTAGCGGCCGTCGGTTGGGCGGCGGGAAGGCTGAACGTAGGCAGCGTTCCAGGTTTCTGGGCCAATCGCCCGCAGGAAGGTGGCAGGGTGGAAGGTGCCCGCGCCGACTTCCATATCGAGGGGCTGGAGGATGACGCAGCCCTGTTCTGCCCAGTACTGTTGCAGAGCAAGGATCAAGCCTTGAAAGGTCGACACATCGGGTGTCGATTGGTTTGTCGAAACACTCATCGCGGAAAGCACCGTTGGCCATGAATTCATAAGCCGTCAAGTATACAATCACAGGCAGATGGGTTATAGGCACGTTAGCCAAAGAGCCGCTTTTGGTAAGGAGAACGAGATGATCGTTGTAACAGGCGGTGCCGGGTTTATCGGCGCCAATATTGTCAAAGCGCTAAATGCTCGTGGCCGTGATGATGTAATGGTGGTCGACGACCTGCGTGATGGTACTAAGTTTGTCAATTTGGCGGACTGCACTCTCGCCGATTACCTGGATAAAGATGATTTTATTGCCCGCGTAAAAGCAGCGCTGCGCGGTGAAGCGGTGGATTTACCCACCATCGATGCGATTTTCCATGAAGGTGCTTGCTCGGATACGACCGAGTGGGATGGGCACTACATGATGGAAAATAACTTCGAGTACTCCAAAGTGCTGCTCAACTACTGTGAAAAACTGGGCATCCCTTTTCTGTACGCGTCGTCGGCGGCGACCTATGGCGGCAGTGAGGTGTTTAAGGAAGCGCCGGAGTATGAAAAGCCGCTCAACGTGTACGGCTACTCCAAGCTGCTGTTTGATCAGCACGTGCGCTCGCGCTGGAACGAGCTGACCACGCAGGTGGTGGGCTTCCGCTACTTCAACGTTTACGGGCCGCGAGAGCAGCATAAAGGCAAGATGGCCAGCGTGGCGTACCACAACCACCTGCAGATCCGTAACGGCGAAACGCTGAAGCTGTTCGGTGCTTACGGCGGCTATGAGGCGGGCATGCAGAGCCGCGACTTTGTTTACGTGGGCGATGTGGTCGATGTAAACCTCTGGTTCCTGGATAACCCCAGTGCGTCGGGCATTTTCAACCTGGGTACTGGCCGCGCCGAGCCGTTCAAGGCCATTGGCGAAGCGGTCATCGACTTCTATGGCCAGGGCGAAATCGACTACATTCCCTTCCCCCAAGAGCTGAAAGGGCGCTACCAGAGCTATACCCGTGCTGATATTAGCAACCTGCGGGCGTCTGGCTGCGACGTGGAGTTTAAAACCGTCGCCCAGGGCGTTAAGGCGTACTTGGAGTGGCTAAATGGCTAACTCTGCCAAGCGACTGCTGGTAGTAGGCCCCTCCTGGGTAGGCGATATGGTCATGGCACAGAGCCTATTTATGACCTTAAAAGCGCGCTACCCGGGTGCCACCTTAGGGGTGGTCGCCCCCGCTTGGTCTCAGCCGATTCTTGAGCGAATGCCGGAAGTGGATGAAGTACTGCCGTTGGCGGTGGGCCACGGTGAGTTTGGACTAGCCAGCCGCCGCGAGCTGGCGGCTCGGCTACGGGGCCGCTTTGATCGTGCCATCGTGCTGCCGCGCTCCTGGAAAGCGGCGCTGGTGCCCTTTATGGCACGCATTCCTGAACGGGTGGGCTTTTTAGGCGAGCATCGCTACGGCTTATTAAAAGAGCGCCGCAAATTAGACAAGCAGGTGCTGGACCAAACCGTCAAACGCTTTGTATCGCTAGGGCTGCCTTTGGAAGAAGCGCAAACCGGGCAGTTCACGATTCCCAAGCCGCGGCTCACCATCGACCGCGACAACCTGGTGAATCTGCGTCTTACCCATGCGCTTTCGTCGCGCCCTGCCATTGGCATGATGCCCGGCGCAGAGTATGGCCCCGCCAAGCAGTGGCCGCTGGCGTACTTTCACCAACTGGCAGCAAGGCTGATCAAAGAGGGCTTTGAAGTTCGGGTGCTGGGTGGAGCGAAGGATCATGCGGCGGGGCAGGCCATCGTGAAAGGCCTGCCGCATGCGCATAATTTATGCGGAAAAACTCAGTTGGCCGATGCCGTGGATTTGCTAGCCGACTGCCGCCAAGTGGTCACTAACGATTCGGGCCTGATGCATGTGGCAGCCGCCGTTGGCGTGCGTATCCATGCGCTTTACGGCTCCTCATCACCTGTCTACACGCCTCCGCTGACCAATAATGCGGCCATTCATTATCTCGGGCTCTCCTGTTCGCCGTGTTTTCAGCGAACCTGTCCTCTAGGTCACACGAACTGTTTAAATGAGTTAGATGTTGAGCGGGTCTATCAGGCGATGCGTGTTGATCGACACGACGCTAACGGCGTCATCGTCAGCGCATAATTTCCACCTCTGTGGCCTGATCAGCGGGTGTCTCGGTGACCTGCTCTGTGATGCTCTCTGCTGGTTCACGTCGTTGAGGTGCAAGCCCTTCCCAGAGGCGGTGCTGCAGAGCGGTCTCTTCCCGCAGCCGCTCGTTCAGTGCCTCAAGCCCGTGGATCTCCACTAGGGTGGGCTGGCTACTGAGCAGTGATGCGCCTAACCCGGCGCGGTTATCATTCAGTGGCAGGCCCATGGCATCCAGAATCGTGGGAAACACATCTAGCATGGTGGCGCCTCTACGCACCCGCTGTGGTCGAATGCCATCACCTAGCATGATGAGCGTATTGTCGCGATCCAGCGCGGTGAGCTGATCCCATACCGATACGCGCATGGTGAGGTGATCACTGAGGACCACAACCAGGGTGTTTTCCAGCAGCCCCTCTTGTTCTAATTGCTCAATAAAGTCTCGCGCCTGGCGGGCGGAGCACTCCACCGAATAGAGAATATCCTGACCATCGAATTCGCCCTGGCGGTCCTGGCAGGTTTGTGAAGGGAATCCACTGGGGGCGTGACCTGCAATGTTGAGGTTCACTACGGCCCAAGGGCCGTTATCTTCTTCGTTCAGGCGGCGTATTTCGTCGGCAGTAAAGTCGTATAGCGTATCGTCATACAGCCCCCAGCTATTCACATACTCTGGGTCATCAAGTTCAGGCAGCAGCTCCTCTTTGCCTTTCACGGTATTGAACTGGTGGCCGCGATAGAAAAGCCCCTTCCCGGCAAACTGCGTGCTGGCACCGCCCAAAAAGCTAAGCCGATAGCCTTGTTCAGCCAGCACATCTCCCAGGCAGTCAACACCGGGTACTACCTTGGAAAGCGGCTCGAACTGGCTATCGTGTAGCAGGCCTGCGGGCATGAGCGGCACGCCGCACTGGCTGGCGATCATCCCGGCCATGGTCCAGCCAGTATTCTCCATTTGGTGAATGCCTTCAAATACCAGACCGCGCTCACCTAACGCGGTTAAATCGGCATAAGCGTCGCCAAACAGCTCGTTGCTATAGGTACGTTCCAAGCTTTCTAAATAGAGCAGCAGTAGGTTGGGGGCATCAGGCTGGTCGCCGGTAGGCGGTGACACATAGCGGCGGTCTAGCCACGCGCCATCGTCAGTCACAATGGCAGCACTGCGCTGGCCGATGCCATAAAGCAGCGGGTTAGCCGCCAGCAGAGTAATGGCAAAGAAGCGCTCGGTTAATCGCCAGCGCTGGTCGTGGCGCGACAGCCATGTCACGGATACCAGCACCGCTAACACCATTAAGGTATAGGTGAGCGCCAGCAGCATTTTCCCAGCCCCGCCGTGCTCTGCCATGCCTGCTTGAAGGTGAAAAAAAACTGCGCCTAGATCAACGTTGCCAAAGCTATCGGCCAAATAGACATAGATGCTAAATAGGCTAAGCGGGGCAAGTGACCACGGCCACATGTGCCGATAGCGTGCATTAAGTGGCGCACCCCAACGCAGTTTTAGGCCGACCCCAATCCACACAGCTGCGGTTAAAAAGAGTGTCCACCAGGGCAGGCGAGTTAGCACAGTGACGGCATAGCCGAGGCTGAGGCCAATCACAACCAGAGGCAGCCAGGGGGTAAGTTTGAGTGACCTTAAGGGGGGCATCCTGTATCCCTTTTCAGAACGTGCTAAATGAGTGGCTCAGCTTATCAAAAGTCGCGCGCTGTGGCCGTGTTAGCATGCAACTAAACGAGCTATGGTAATGAGCACCATGCGTCTTAAACCGAGTGGGCAAAGGTGAACCGTGTCTATTTCCGCTGTGTTAATTGTCAAAAACGAAGCGCACCATTTGCGTGAGTGCCTGGAAACGCTGACCTGGGCCGACGAAATCGTGGTGCTGGATGCGGGTAGCCAGGATGACACCTGCGCGATTGCGCGTGAATTTACCGACCATGTGAGCGTTAATGCCGATTGGCAAGGCTTTGGTATTCAGCGCCAGAGGGCGGAAGCCCTGGCAAGCAGTGAGTGGATTTTGATGGTTGATGCTGATGAGCGCGTAACGCCTGAACTGCGCGACAGCATTAAAGATGCTGTTCAGCAGCCGCCTGCTGCCTACAGCGTGAGCCGCCTGTCGTGGTGCTTTGGCCGCTTTATTCGCCACTCTGGCTGGTACCCAGACAGCGTGCTGCGCCTCTACCCGAAACGCCAGGCGGGCTATAACGCTGCGCTGGTGCATGAAAAGCTGGTGGTAGAAGCCGGGCTGGCTGAAAAGCCGTTATCCGGCGACCTGCTTCACTACACCTACCGCGACCTGCGCCACTATCTTGAAAAATCGGCACATTACGCCCAGGCCTGGGCAGAGCAGCGTGCCGCACAGGGGAAAACGGCCACGCTATGGCAGGGCATCAGCCACGGCCTAGCCTGCTTTCTCAAAATGTACGTGCTTAAGGCGGGGTTTAAAGATGGCAAGCAGGGGCTGTTGTTAGCACTGCTGTCCGCTCACTCAACCTTCGCTAAGTACGCCGATCTCTGGGTTCGTACCCAGACCTCCGAGAAGCAGCGCTGAGATCTGTTCGGCTGCCGCGTTGAGATCGATGGAGGTCATGTCCTGTTGGTCGGCGCCTGAAGGCGGGCTAAACGCTAAGCGCTTTTCCGCCCGGTTGCAGGTTTGCCAGCGCAACGGCGTGGCGGAGCGCTTGGCGGGATAAAAGCCCGCCGTGGCGATGTCCAGGCAGCCTGCGATATGTAGCGGGCCGGTTGAACCGGCAATCAGCATGTCCGCTCCGCCAAGCTGTAGGGCAAAGGCATCGACACCTGCGGTGCTGGGGAAGTGGTCTGCTGCAACGCCCTGTTTGGCAAGCTGCTCCCTCAAGTCTTGTGCCTGAGGCTGCTCACTGGGGCCAGCGCTGATCAGCCAGCGTAGTGGCAAGTGCTGGCACTGCTGGTGAACTTGAGTGATCAGCGCGGCGTACTGCGCTACCGATAGATTCACAGCCGAGCCGCCGCTGCCAGGATGAACCACCACCACGTGCTCTGAAGCGTCGTTGACTAACGTTTGGCGCTGTTCATAACGCTGCGCGCCATCTAGCGGCCAGAAGGGGGGCGAGGGCAGGGTGGAAAGCTTTAGCGAAAGGCGTGCCAGCAGTTCACAGGCCAAATCGACGTTGTACTGGTACTCCGGCTTTGCTGACTGCGAGCGGCGCTGGCGTACCCGTACGTTATAGAACACCTGCGCCCACTTGGTCGCCGGGGCAACGCGCAGCGGAATGCCTGCTTTCATGCCTAGCCAACCAATGCGCGGCGTCGAGAATAGCGTTAGCAGTGCATCAAATTTCGATTGTTTCACGTGAAACAATAGCTCCTGCTGCGCGGCTTTATCGGCCTGGCTGCCAGGGTCGATAATGACCTCATCTACCCATGGGCACGCCTTGGCTAACAGGGCCGTATAAGCGGGCACCAGCACAGTGACGTGGGGCGCAGGCGATGCCTGTTTCAAACACGCCAAGGCTGGCCACGCCAACATAAAATCGCCGATTTTGTCGTTACGCACGACAAGCAGTCTCTGCGCCATGATTTAGGCCCCGTTAATAGCAGCCTGTATACTACAAGAGATTGTAAGGATTGTTTAACAGTGGGCGGCTAGGTAGGGCAAGCGATGGCAAATAAGGTACTGCAACTGTGTCTTTCCGATGGTAAAGGCGGAATGGAGCTATACGTAGACCGGGTGATAGAAGACCTGCTGGCGGAAGGTTGGGACGTCATCGGCATCTGCCTGAAAGACACCAAGGTAGAAACTTACATGCAGCGCAACGGAGTGCCGTATAAGGCCTTTGCGAGCAACGGGCAGGCGCTGGTCAACCTGCTGTCGATACGTCGCTGGTTGAAGGAGGAAAACATCTCCGTCATTCACTGCCATAAATCGAGTGATCTACGCCTCACCACCCTGTTAAAAGCGCTGCTACCGAAGCTAAGAATAATTTATACAGATCACGTGGGCGGGCAGCGCCCTAAAAAAAGCCCTTATCACCGTGTTGCCTATGGCAGCGTTGATCGTGTGCTGTCTATTAGCCAAGCAACGTATCAGCGCAATATCCGCAATTTACCGCTTCCCCAGGAGCGGGTGGTTTGCTTGCCCCACGGAGTCGATATCGATAAGTACCAGCCCAATCGTGACCCTGCTGCCATTACGGCTAAGCGTGAAGCGCTGGGTGTGCCGGCAGACGCGGTGCTCATCGGGCTTCCGGGCCGAGTGACGCCTGGCAAAGGGCAGGATGTCTGGGTAAACGCACTGCTAGCGCTTGACCCCACGCTTCACTTTTATGCGCTCTCTATCGGTGGCACTGACTATGCGTCAGGTGGCGTGGAAGCGTTCTATGCCGAGCTGCAGCGCACCATCGCGGGCACGCCGCTGGCGGATAAAATCACCTTTCTAGGGCATCGCAGTGACCTGACGGATATTTTGCCCGTGCTGGATGTGGTGTGCATTCCTTCGGAAAACGAAGCGTTCGGCCTGACCATCATCGAATCCATGGCCTGTGGGATGCCGATCATTGGCTCGAATACCGGGTCGTTGCCGGAGCTAGTGGATGCTGATTCCGGCGTGTTGGTAGGCCCGTTTGACGTGCCCGCCTGGCGCGATGCCATGGACACACTCATTCGTAATGCGGCCACACGTCAATCCATGGGGCGTGCCGCGCGTCGGCGCGTCGAGGAGCGTTTCAGCAACAAGCAGCACGTGAAGCGCTTAATGGAGATCTACTCAGTGTCGGCATAGCCTGCGTAAAGCGGCGCCATCAGATTTTCCACTTGGCTAGGGGCAAACTTCACCACCGAGCGCTCCAGCCGCTGCAGGTTACTTGCCTGCCACTTGCCTGGCGGGCGCAGGCGGCAGCGGTCGAGATCGATCAGCCAGGGTTTGCCAGCCTCATCCACCAGGATATTGCGGGCGTTGAGGTCGACATGGTCCAGGCCCGCTTGATGAAAACGCTTGATCATTGCGCCAACGCGCTTTAGCAGCAAGTCATCAGCCTCGCCATTGGTGAGCAGTGAGGCCAGTGCCTGAGCGCCGGGAATGCGCACGGTCAGGAGTGCCGCCTCATAGGTCATCCCAAAGCGTGTGACGCAACAGGCCACCGGGCGCGGCACGGGCAGGCCTTGCTCATACAGCGCGGCGGTCAAGCGCACTTCACGAAACGCTCGGGTGCGCTCGACCCCCAGCCATATATAGCGTTGCTGACTAAGTTTGGCGATCAGACCGCCGCGCTGGTAGGGCCGTAGCACCCACTGTTCGTCGTCGCGTGCTTGCAGGAACAAACTGCTACCACGGCCCGGCGCTTCGCCGACCACCAAGTGACGCGCTCGCCAATACGCCGCTTCAAACAGCGCCGTGCTCAAGGGGTGAGTAGGGGAGGACAGTTGGTGTGATGCGCAGGCGTCACTTAAACTGTCAGCATCATGTAGAATCAGCCCATTTTTCTGCTGGAGTGCCGCTAAGCGCATGAAGCCCTCTCTGCCTGCTCAACCAAACCATATTGCCATTTTGCGCCTCTCCGCGTTGGGAGACGCATGCAATCTCGTGCCCACGGTGCGAGCGCTGCAGCGTCAGTGGCCGAACGCGCGCATTACCTGGATTATCGGCAAGGGGGAGCACAGTTTACTGGCGGGGCTTTCTGGGGTCGAGTTTGTTGTGTACGACAAATCGACGGGGCTCTCCGGCATGCGCGCTATCTGGCGTGAGCTGGCGGATACCCGCTTTGATGTGCTGCTGCATATGCAGCAGGCCATTCGCGCAAGCGTGCTCTCGCTGGGGCTTAAAGCCAATGTGCGCGTCGGCTATGACAAAGCCCGCGCCAAAGATGCTCAGCACTGGTTTACCCAACACCAGCTAGCGCCCCATGCCAACGCCCACGTGCTGGAGTCATTCATGGACTTCGCCCGTTTACTGGGCGTCGAAGACGACCGCCTAGAGTGGAATCTCGCCGTGCCCGCAGTAGCCTATGAGGAAGCCCGCGCTATTAGTGGCGATGCCCCTTATTTAGTGATTAACCCTTGTAGCAACGCGCGTTTGCGCAACTTCCGCAACTGGTCGGTGGAAGGCTACGCCAGCGTGATTGAACACGCGTGGGTGCAGCACGGTCTGAAGAGCGTACTCACCGGTGGCGGCAGCCCGCTTGAGCGGGAAATGGGTGACCATATCGAAGCGCTCTGCCAGTCAGGAAGTGTGATCAACGCCATTGGCGGCACCTCGTTGAAGGGCGTATTGGCGCTGATCGACAACGCCCGCGCGGTGATTGCGCCGGATACTGGCCCGGCTCATATGGGCAACGCCATGGGCACGCCAACGCTTGGCCTTTACGCCACCACCAATCCCCAGCGGGCCGCGCCCTACCTGTGGCGCGACTTTGCCGTCAATGCCTACCCCGATGCGGTACGCACCTACCTGCATAAATCGGTGGACGAGGTGAGCTGGGGGCAGCGAGTACGCCATGCCGATGCCATGGACTTGATCAAGGCTGACGATGTGATTGCCAAGCTAGACGCGCTGCTGGCGCATACCGCAGCGCAGACCACAACAGGACCCTCGGATGAAAGTTGATTTAACCGCCCTGGAACATGCCCGCGTACTGGTGGTAGGCGACGTCATGCTCGACCGCTACTGGCACGGCGGCACCTCGCGGATCTCCCCGGAAGCGCCGGTGCCCGTGGTACGCGTGGAAGATGCCGACGACCGCCCCGGTGGCGCAGCCAACGTAGCGCTCAACGTGGCGTCCCTAGGCGGCCATGCGGCGCTGGCGGGGGTCGTAGGCGAGGATGAGAATGCCGAGCTGCTCACCAAGCGCCTGGCTGCATCCAATGTAAGCACTTACTTTCAGCGCAGCCCCGACATACCAACGATTACCAAGCTGCGCGTGATGAGCCGTAACCAGCAGTTGCTGCGCTTGGACTTTGAGCAGCACCTCGATAGCGTGGATACCAGCGCCTTGCTGGCACAAGTAGAAGAGGCCCTGCCTGAGTGCGACGTGGTGATTTTATCGGACTACGGCAAGGGCACGCTCAACCAAGTGGAGCGGCTGATCGAGATGGCTCGCCACCACGGCAAGCGAGTGCTGATCGACCCCAAGGGCCAAGACTTCACCAAGTACCGGGGGGCCAGCCTGATTACCCCCAACTTGACCGAGTTTGAAGCCGTGGCAGGCCCATGCGCCACCGACGCCATACTGGCCGAGCGAGGCGAAGCGCTGCGTGCTGAGCTGGAGCTCGAAGCGCTGTTGATTACCCGCAGCGAAAAGGGCATGACGCTGATTCGTGAAGGCCACGCGCCGCTGCACCTGCCCACCCGTGCTCAGGAAGTGTTCGATGTGACCGGCGCAGGTGACACCGTGATTGGCCTGATGGGACTAGCGCTAGCCGCTGGCCACTCGCTACCGGAAGCGATGATGCTGGCGAACCTCGGCGCGGGCTTAGTGGTGGCCAAGCCGGGCACCGCCACGCTCTCCATTGCTGAGCTCTACACCGCGCTGCACGGCGACAAGCTGGCCGAATTTGGCGTGATTACGCAGGCAGCATTGGTGGAGGCCGTGCGCGCCGCGCAGCGTCGCGGCGAGCGTGTGGTGATGACCAACGGCTGCTTCGATATTCTGCATGCGGGCCACGTGGGTTACTTAGAGCAGGCCAAGCGTCTAGGCGACCGCCTGATTGTGGCGGTGAACGACGACGCCTCCATTGGCCGCTTAAAAGGGCCAAAGCGCCCCATCAACCCGCTGAACCGACGGATGCAGGTACTGGCCGGGCTCGGCGCGGTGGATTGGGTGGTGCCGTTTAGTGATGACACGCCCGCCGCCCTGATTGAGCAAGTACTGCCGGATATCCTGGTCAAAGGCGGCGACTACCGCCCCGAGGATATCGCTGGCGGCAGCGCCGTGATTGCCAACGGTGGCGAGGTGAAAGTGCTGGGCTTTGAAGACGGGGTGTCCACCTCGGCAATGATCAGCTCGATTCTGGATCGCGAAAGTTAATGGCGCTATCCCGCTGGCCGCGATTGGCCTATTCGGCGGTGCTATATGGGCTAGCGCCGCTGATTGGCTGGCGTATCTGGCGTGAGCAAGTACCCACTTACTCACGGCTCCAGCGGTTGGGGATACGCCTTGAACCACTGCCGCCCGCGCCGCGCATTTGGCTGCACTGTGCCTCGGTAGGCGAGGTACGCGCTGCCCGCCCGCTGATCGAAGGGCTGCTAGCGCGTTTTCCTCATCATCGTGTATTGCTGACCACCATGACCGCCACCGGTGCCCAGCAGGCGCTGGCGATGATCGCAGAACAGGGCGCTACCGATCAGCGTCGTCTTGCCCACCGCTTTCTTCCGCTGGATTTCCCCGGCGCGGCCAAGCGCTTTTTGGCCCGCGTACAGCCCGAGCTTGCCATCCTGTTTGAAACCGAGCTGTGGCCCAATCTGCTTCACGCTTGCCACCGGCAGGCGGTGCCCGTCGCGGTGGTCAACGGCCGACTATCGCCCCGCGCGTTTGCCCGCTATCAGCGTCTTCGCCCGCTGATGCACAGCGCCTTAGCCAACGTGACATGGCTTGCCGCCAAATCGTCAGAGGACGCTGAGCGCTTTCAAGCGCTTGGGTGTGCGGCCGACGCCATCACCGTAGTGGGGTCGCTGAAGTTTGAACAGGCACTGCCTGAAAAGGTGTTGGCGAAAAGTGAGCACTTACTTCAGGCTTGGGGAGAGCGGCCCGTCTGGGTCGCGGGCTCGACCCGCGATAGGGAAGAAGCGCTGCTGCTCACGGCTCACCGGCAGTTGCTCAAACGCTTTCCAGACGCACTGCTGGTACTGGTGCCTCGCCACCCTCAGCGCTTTGACGAAGTGGCGGCACTGTGCGAGCGCGAGGGCTGGAAGGTCAGTCGCCGTAGCCAGCAGCAACCCGTTACACCCGCCACCCAGATTTACCTGGGCGATACGCTGGGCGAGCTGGCGGCGCTGTACGGCGCGGGGAGCGTGGCCTACGTGGGCGGAAGCTTGGTGCCGCTGGGCGGGCATAACGTGTTGGAGCCTGCCGCACTGGGTAAGCCCGTGCTGTGTGGGCCGTCGCTGGAGAACTTCAGCGATGTTGCCGAGCCGCTGTTGGCGGCCAAGGCGCTGACCGTGGTTGATTCCCCAGAAGCGCTTGCAGGCACCCTGGCAGAGTATATCGCTTGCCCTCAGCGTGCTCGGCAGGCGGGTGAGGCAGGGCAGGCGGTGATCGAAGCCCATCGCGGGGCGCTTTTGCGAACGCTGGATGGGCTTGGCCGCTACTTATAGCGCCGTCCGCTCTACGCCATTAGCCTTGCCCAGCAGCAGTACGTCGGCGCCGCGTGCAGCAAACAGGCCGTTGGTAACAACGCCGACGATGCTGTTAATGCGCGCTTCCATGGCGACCGGATCATCAATCATAAAATTAAAGCAGTCGATGATATGGTTGCCGTTATCGGTCACCACCCCTTGGCGATACACGGGCTCGGCTCCCAGCTTGACCAACTCCCGCGCCACGTAGGAGCGCGCCATGGGAATCACCTCCACCGGCAGCGGAAAGCGGCCTAGCTGTGCCACGTATTTGGAACCATCGGCGATACAGATGAAGCGTTTGGCGCAAGCGGCCACAATCTTTTCTCGGGTCAGCGCTGCGCCGCCGCCTTTGATCATATGTAAGTGAGCATTTACTTCGTCCGCACCATCGATGTAGAAAGGTACGTCGCCCACATGGTTCAGTTCAAATACTTCAATACCCAAGGCCTTAAGGCGCTGGGCACTGGCTTCTGAGCTGGCAACCGCTCCCTTGAACCGATCGCGCAGAGGGCCTAAACGGTCAATAAACAGATTGGCTGTCGAGCCAGTGCCAATGCCCAGCACCGTGTCTTTATCCAGGTGAGGCTCTATTTCGCTAATGGCGGCATCCGCCACGGCGGCTTTTAGTTCATCTTGTGTCATGATGGTTCCAGTATCAGGAGAGGCAGTCGCCCTTAGTATAACGACCTAATCGCTGGCTGCCGATGGAAACGCCGCTAGACGTTGCTAGGCGTAATCTGCTACCAATAAAGGTTTTGTTCGCACCCGTCAGGGTCACGTCATTTTTCTGGGATGTCAGCATGCTCGAAGCAACCGTCAAAAAGATCCTCCAAGCCCGCGTTTATGAAGCCGCTTGTGAGACGCCTATTTCTCCCGCTCCCTTTTTGTCGCGTCGTTTCAACAACCAGATTTTGATTAAACGCGAAGATTTACAGCCGGTGTTCTCGTTCAAAATTCGCGGGGCCTACAACAAAATGGCTCAGCTAACAGAAGAGCAGAAAGCCAAAGGCGTTATCGCTGCCTCGGCGGGCAACCACGCCCAGGGTCTGGCCATGGCGGCTAAGCTGATGGGCGTGAAAGCGGTCATCGTTATGCCGCGCATCACCCCAGACATCAAGGTTCAGGCGGTGCGTGCCCGTGGGGCGAAAGTGGTGCTAAAAGGCGATGCCTTTGCCGCCGCCGCCGAGCATGCCCAGGAGCTGATCAAAGAGCACGGCTACACCTATATTCCTCCGTTTGACGATATCGACGTAGTGGCAGGCCAAGGCACCATTGGCGTTGAGATTCTGCGCCAGCACAGTGGCCGGTTAGATGCGATTTTTATCCCCGTAGGCGGCGGCGGGCTGATTGCCGGGGTGGCTGCCTATGTGAAGTACCTTCGCCCGGATATCAAAATCATCGGTGTGGAAGCGGAGGATAGCGCCTGCTTGAAAGCTGCGCTGGAAGCCGGTGAGCGCGTGGTGCTGGAT
>NZ_JAMZBE010000080.1:0-17498 GCF_024158645.1 Halomonas sp. 707B3 | reverse complement strand
GCTGAAGGTATGCCAGTTTTGCTGGTGCTCTTTCAGGCGCTCCGGGCTTTGGCCGGTGTAGCCAACGGTCCACATTCCGCTGTTGATTTCACGCAGTACGTCTTCAATGACCGGACGGTTGCCATCCATCGCGAAGTTTTTCACGAACTCGTTGCCAAAGCCGAGCTTATTGGCAAACAGGTACATGATTTCGTGGTCAGGCTTCGATTCAAACAGCGGCTCAATGACCTGATCGCGCCACTGAATCGAGCGGTTGGTGGCAGTCACACTACCGGTGGTTTCAAACTGCGTGGCAGCGGGCAGCAGGTAAACGCCGTCGGTGCGGTCATGCATAACGGCTGCAACGGTGGGATAAGGGTCAACGATGACCATCATCTCCAGCTTCTGCATCGCCTTCTGCATTTCAACGCCGCGGGTTTGCGAGTTGACCGCGTGACCCCAGTAGAACATCGCTTTCAGCGCGGTGCGCTGGGAGATGTTTTCGTCCTCTTCCAGCACGCCATCTACCCAACGCGATACAGTAATACCGCTGGAGTACATGGGCTTGCCGTCGGCGTACTCGGTGTCGTCGAAGCGGCCTTTCAGCCACTCGTAGTCTACGTCCCACACTTTGGCCCAGTGCTGCCAAGCGCCTTCTGCTAAGCCGTAGTAGCCCGGCAGGGAGTCACAGCCCAGACCTAAGTCGGTGGCACCCTGTACGTTATCGTGGCCACGCAGGATGTTGGCACCGCCACCCGATTTACCGATATTACCCAGCGCCAGCTCCAGAATGCAGTAGGCGCGGGTGTTGTTATTACCGGTGGTGTGCTGGGTACCGCCCATACACCACACTACGCAGCCAGGGCGGTTGTCGGCAAGGCGCTTGGCCACATCGAACATTTCCGCTTCTGGTACGCCAGTAATATCTTCTACAACGCTGGGCGGGAACTGAGCGACTTCTGCCCGCACGTCGTCCATGCCGTAAACACGTTGATTAATGTACTCGCTATCTTCCCAGCCGTTTTCAAAGATGTGCCACAGCAGGCCCCAGATATAAGCAACGTCGGAGCCAGGGCGCAGACGCACATACTTGTTGGCTTTCGCAGCGGTGCGGGTAAAGCGCGGGTCAGCTACGATGATGTCGCAGTTGTTGCGCTCTTTCGCAATCAGAATGTGCTGCATAGCGACCGGGTGCGCTTCACTGGGGTTAGAACCAATGAAGAGGATCGCCTTACTGTTATGCATATCGTTGAGCGAGTTGGTCATCGCTCCGTAACCCCAGGTATTCGCAACCCCTGCCACGGTGGTGGAGTGACAAATACGCGCCTGGTGGTCGGTATTATTGGTGCCCCACATAGAGGCGAGCTTGCGCATCAGGTACGCCTGCTCGTTACTGAATTTTGCTGAACCCAGCCAGTAAACGCTGTCGGGGCCGTGGGCGTCGCGCAGCTCAATCAGCTTGTCACCAATTTCGTTGACGGCGGTATCCCAGTCCATACGCTGCCATTCACCGGCGACCAGTTTCATCGGGTACTTCAGGCGGCGAGTGGAGTGGCCGTGCTGGCGTAGCGATGCCCCTTTGGCGCAGTGAGCGCCGCGGTTGATTGGGTGGTCGAAGGCGGGCTCTTGCTTGGTCCAGATGCCCTCTTGAACCTCGGCATACACACCGCAGCCTACCGAGCAGTGGGAGCAGATGGTGCGCTTCGTTTCTACCGGGGAATCGAGCACCGGCGTTTTATCAGCCGCTTCAGTGCGCTGCATCATCGGCGCGCCCATAAAGCCTGCCGCAGCCACCCCACCGGTGGCCACACCCGTGCGCTTTAGGAACTGACGACGGGAAATACCCAACCCAGTGGTAGCGGGGGTGTTCGTTTTGCGAGTTAGACGCATGGCAAATCTCCTGGCAGTTCGCCGTCAGTCACGCAGCGAGGCGTAATAAGCACGAATATGGTCGGTCTCGCGGTAGTTCACCGCCTGCTTGTCGCGCTCAACCGGGCTTTTATCATCTGCCTGTGCCAGCGTGACGTGGCCTACCGCAACGGCTGCGCCCGCAGCGGCGGTGCCTAAACCAACGGTTTTCATAAACCGGCGGCGCTCAGGGTTATGTGACTGGTGCATGGGGTTCTCCTCTTTCATGCCCTTTTTTATGCGTGGCCCGTAGGCCCTGTTGTTCGCTTACCGCTGCGCACGGTCACGTCACGGTGTGGCTTTGCGCGCTGCACCGGCGTCATAGGAAGCAGGCTCCACTATGCGCACCGGTTGATAGGCCGCTTGATCGCTCAAACGTGCCTGTTCGCTCTCCATAAAAGCACTACCCAACTGCCCCAGCGCTGAATAGAAAGCGGTGTCTACTTTTGCAAGGTCATCCCAACAGCGGCTGGCCCAAGGGGCAAGGTGCTGTTGGAAAAAGGTGAACTGTTCACTACTTTGCGCGGCGATGAGCATGGCCATCACTTCGCACATCGCCGCCAGGTGGTCTTCTGGGTCCCGGGTATGCTCGCTGCGCTCAAAGCCTAGCGCACGGAGATCTTGGCGCAGCGCGACCAGCGCGGCTTCCATCAGCTCGCCGTTGCGATACCAGGATGCATAGGGCACAACGTCGCCTTGAATGACGCCTACTAAGTGGCGGAAATGCGCACGCTTCAGGCTGTCCACATCGCTTTGGCTTGCCGCTTTTGACAGCGCGGCCCAGCATTCGGCAATGCGGCTGCCATCTTGCTCAATATCGAGACTTTCCAACCACGCCAGTAGCTCGCTGTCGGGGGCCTGACGCAGCAGGCTAGCGAACAGCTGGTAGATATCCATTCGCAGCGCATCGGTTTCACTTAGCGTCGGCATTGCATCGCTCATTGCTTTACACCTTTAGTTGCGCTTCAGGGTCACGAGCCATGGTTTTCCACACGTCTTTCACCCGGCAGTCTTCACACATTTCTAAGCGCGTCATGGCATCACCGGCAAAGTAAGGGTGATTGGCCAGCTTGGCTTTAATGGTGGCAACGGTGCTGGCGGTGGCAAACGGCTTGCCGCAGCTAATACATTCGAAAGCCGCCTCTTCGTGGCAAATATGCCGCGTTTCGCGCGCAGGTGCCGCGAGGAAGCCTGGCTCCAGCGTGATGGCGTCTTCAGGGCAGGCCTGTTCGCAGAGCCCGCACTGTACACAATCGGCTTCCAGGAAGCTGAGCGCGGGGGTATTCCCACCCGATTTAAGCGCAGGCGTTGGGCAATTGCTGACACAGGCGTGGCAGAGCGTACAGGCAGCACTATCGACATTAATGCCGCCGTAAGCCGCCCCTTGAGGCATGGTGTGGCGCTCACCGCTGGGCGCCCCCAGTTCAGCCAACCGCGCCAGCACCACGTTCAGGCGAGCACGCTTATTAGGCTCATTAAAGCTCAATGGCGACTCGGTGAGCGGTGTTAGGCTGGGCAGCGCATCTCGCTCGCCCTCGGCATCTACCGGCAGTAGCTTAATACGCGCGGCGTCGTGGCCTAGCGCGTCCAGCAGACTATGAGCCTGAGTGATTTGATGCTCTAAGAATGCGCTGAGCCGGGGCGGCATGCCGTCGTGAAGCTGAATGCGCACTTCAGAAGCGCCGCTGGCGAGCGCCGTCAGCCACTGGTCGTGGCCCGCCGCGCCCAGCTCTTCCAAGGGGGCATCAATGATGTGACCCGGCGTGGTAATGCCTGCAGCACGCTCAGCTTCCAGCGAGTCATGGGTAATAAAGCGTAGCACCGGCACCTCACCACCGGCTTCCCGATAGGCGGTTAGCCAGTTGGCCAGCGTCTCCTGCTGGCGGCGGGTTTCCGGCAGGCGAAACTCGATGGCACCCGTAGGGCACGCACTGGTGCAACTGCCTACGCCTTGGCAAAGGAAAGGATCAATCTCAATGCGCGACTCAATGCGGCCTTGGATGCTAGAAATCGCATCCGCCGGGCAGACGTCGAGGCAGCGAGTGCAACCGACGTTACCACTGGAAGAGTGGGCGCAAAGATCGGTATTGACCTGGAAATAGCGCGGTTTATCGAACTCACCGACCAGCTCCGTCACGCTCTCTAACACGTCGGCACGCTCAGCTTCCTGGCGCTCCCACGCGAGGCGCAGGTAGCCCGGCGGGGGCAGTTCCCAAGAAGCGACGTTAAGTGCTCCCTCCGAAAGGTCCAGCACTACGTCAAATACGTCCCGCTCAATCAGCGCTTGGGCAAGATTGAGAGAGTCGCCATCGTCTTGGCTCAGGGTGGCACGAAAACCACCCAAATGCCCCGCGATGTTAAGCTGTGACTGTTGATGCGCACTCAGCACTTGAGCGATCAGCGGCTCGCTGGCGACGGGAAGATCAACGGCCTCATCCGTGGTCAGCATCGTGAGGGACGCTAATCCCCGCCCCTGAAGCACTCGTGCCGCTTGAGTCACTGACGGCGCACTACCGAGCAACAGCACATGACCGCGGCTGTGGTAGGTCACGTTGGCAGGCGTTAAATTCACCGGCCATGAGATACGCCGACGCACCGCTTCACGAGCGGCGACGTTGCGCTGGTCGTCAATCGACGCCAGTTGGATTCGTTGGTTCATGCATTCTCACGGTCAAGAGGTCGTTTTTGTTATAATTAGAGATTATGTTTTGTCATCTCATGGATGACTTTCGGCGTTATAACGACATAGCTTCTTGTATCAGAGTATGGCGCAAACAGCTTTTTTGCCACTTCCTTTGGTCGTACCGCTGTCAACGCAAGCCCGCCATACTTACCATAACCCACTGATTCAAAAAGCTAACTGTCTTTTTTTCGCTCTCCTGGAGCGTGATCAGGATAATCAGACTGGTCGTCTAGTGAGGCACTTTGTACAAAACTGTCATCACTTGTGCAAGCGCTCACCTGCTCAGGCGGGCTCTCAGCCGCTACTTTTTCGCTGTGTTCAGCGTCTTTTTGTGCCGAATCTTCCAGCTTCTCTAAGGTCTCTTCCGCCTTATTGGCCCAACGCCGCAGCTTGCCCGCTAGCTCGCTGGCCATGGGCTTTAACTGTTGAGTGTAGTCGGCGTCGTAATCATCCAAACCATCGCGCACATTGTAGTTACCGGTGGCCCAGAGCCTACGCAGGGCACGGCGGCGCAGCGCAGCACTGACGCCAGGCACCATAAAGGCGCTGAAGTCACTGCCGGCAGGCAGGGTGTCTGGGTCGGGCAACGTGTGGTCCAGGCTGCCCGGCAGGGGCGGAGCTGCGGCCTCTTGCTTGTCTACCGCAGGGGGGGAGGCATCTATACCGTCAGACTCAGGCGCGTGCGCCTCTACCTCTAACTGAGGCTCTATCGGTTCCGCTGGCGGCCTGTCATCACTCTCATGTTCAATGCCGCGCTTTTTACGCGACCAGCGCTCCAAACGGCTCACTGTGGCTGCTCCTTGGTCGGGGTCTCTTTACCGCGCCCGGCCCCTTTGCGTTTTTTCTTGCGGGTTTCCACCGGCGCTTCACCGTGGCGCGCGAGATAGTGCTCTATCCACACCTGAATCGCCATCGGCATCGCAGCTTCTAGCACTTGCTGCTCGCCATCTAGCCAGCCTGCGGCCACATCCTGGCTGGCGGTGATCGCATCGGGCTTCGGGGTTTGCCCGGTGAAACCGGCACGCACAAACAGGCGCGGCGTCGGCGCGGTGAGGTTAAATCGGTAGGCCGCTCGCTCGGTCATATAGAGCTGCAGGTTGAGTACGCACTCCCCTTCGTCCCCCGGCACTAGCTCGGCAATGCGCCACTGGGTCAGCGTGAAACTGCGCACCTGCTTGGGCTCGGCGACTAAGGTAACGCTTAATGCGCGTAAACTATCACTCATGGGTTTCACCACCTTAGACCTTGAACGGGTAGACAAGTAAGCCTTTTGAGCGCCATCATCGTCAACTCAGACTATTTTACTCAACTATTATGATCTTGTGCGCCGTGTTTGCGTCAGCCACACAGCGTTTTGGTATCAGTGAGGATTGCGGATGCCCGCCCTTCAGTTAAGCCGAGCCCGCTTACCGGCCACGACCACCATTGATGTCATGGATGCCTACGGCGACACTCGCCCGCAGGCCATTGCCGCCGAGCGTGCGCTTACGGTGTATCTTAACAAGCGTGAAATTGTCACCCTGATGACGCTGGGCGATGACCCCGAGGCACTAGTGGTAGGCTACCTGCGCAACCAGGGGCTATTAAGAAGCGCCGAGGACTTAACCGCGGTTCAGGTTGACTGGGACGTCGAGGCTGCGGTGATCGTTACCCGCCACCTGCCTGATGATTTGGAAGCACGCCTTAGCACGCGCACCGTCACGACGGGCTGCGGTCAGGGCACGGTGTTTGGTAAACTGTTGGAGCAAACTTCTCTCACAGCGCTGCCTGAGACACCGCTGGCCCAATCGACGCTCTATCAACTGTTGACCAATTTGAACACCTATAACGACACCTACCGCAGCGCGGGCGCGGTACACGGCTGCGCGCTGTGCCACCAAGCTCAGGTGCTGGATTTCGTCGAAGATGTGGGCCGCCACAACGCCGTGGACACACTGGCGGGTCGCCAGTGGCTTAACCAAGCCGATAGCCGTAGCGCCGATATTTTTTACACCACCGGCCGTTTAACGTCTGAAATGGTGCTGAAAGTCGCGCAAATGGGCATTAGCGTACTGGTATCGCGTTCAGGCGTGACACAGAAAGGCGTAGAGCTGGCCGAGCGTTTCGGCGTGATGCTGATTGCCCGTGCGAAGGGGAAAGGCTTCCAAGCCATTAACGCCGCTGGCCGCTTGACGCTGGACGCGATTCCCCCCAAGCCGCCGAGTGCGCGCTCGTCCAAGGAGGCAGGCGTATGATCGCCAAGCACGAACTGACTGGCATGATTCTCGCGGGCGGTGAAGGCCGCCGTATGGGCGGGCGAGATAAGGGCCTGGAGCCCTTTGCAGGCTTGCCGCTGGTAGCGCACACCGTTAAGCGCTTCGATGGCCACGTGCATGAGTTGATGATTAACGCCAACCGCAATAGCGATGCGTATGCGCTGTTTGCCGACCGTGTGATTGAAGATGCCGAAGGCGGCTTCAAAGGCCCGCTGATGGGTATTTACAGCGGCCTGCTTGCGGCTCAAACGCCGTGGCTGCTGGTCGCACCCTGCGACTCCCCTGCGCTGCCCCACGATTTGGTGGCGCGCATGGTCGCAGGTATTACCCAGGCGGGTGTCGAGCACGATATCGCCGTGGCGTTCGATGGCGAGCGCCTGCACCCCGTCGTCGCGCTGCTGCGTACGTCGCTGGCTGACGATTTAGCGGCCACCCTGGCCGAAGGCGAGCGTAAAATCGATCGCTGGTACGCGCGCCACGCATGGTGCCGGGTGGATATGTCGGACTGCCCTGAAGCGTTCGCCAACCTCAATACCGAAGAGGAGAAAGCCCGCTTGGAGCTGGCACTGACAACGCCTTCCCAGGAGACGCCATGAGCCTGTCGTGTTTTGAACTGGGCGAGCAGATGCTCAGCGTCGATGACGCCCGCGATGCGCTGATGACGCTGGTTGAGAAATCGGTAGCGGTAGAACAGGTGGCAATAGGCAGCGCCTACGGACGCAGGCTGGCGACTGATATCACTGCGCCTATTAACGTGCCACAGAATACCAATGCGGCGATGGATGGCGTTGCCTTGTCCTGGCCCAAAGAGCCACCCTACACCACACATATTCAGATTGTAGGTGATGCCTTCGCCGGGCAAGCGTTTGAGGGTGAGGTGCCCTCTGGCCAGTGCGTACGCATCACCACCGGCGCGCCGCTGCCCAGCGGCACCGATACGGTGATTATGCGTGAGCAGCTCATTGAGGTTGACGACAGCGTCACCATCGATGCGCCAGAGCGGGTCAGTTTTGGGCAGCATGTACGCCAAGCCGGGGAAGATATTGCCAAAGGGGCCGTTGCATTGACGGCGGGCACACGGCTGGATGCTGCCAGCATGGGGCTGATTGCTTCATTAGGCCATGCCACCATCGACGTCTATCAGCGTCCAAAGGTAGCGATCTTCTCCACTGGCAACGAAGTCACGCCGCCGGGAGAGCCGCTCCCAAGCGCCGGAATTTACGACACCAATCGCTTCACCCTGATCGGCATGCTTAGCGAGCAAGGGGCCGAAGTGGTGGATTTAGGTATTCTGCCCGACGACCCGCGCGCTATTGAGCAAGCGCTTGCGGAAGCAGCGGCGCAGTGTGACCTTGTGATTACCAGCGGCGGCGTGTCCGTGGGCCACGCGGACTACACCCGCGCTGCGCTGGAAAAGCTCGGACGGCTGGCCTTTTGGCGGGTGGCGCTACGTCCTGGCCGCCCGATGGCCTGCGGCCAACTGAGCGACTCCCGCACGCCGTTTGTGGGGCTACCCGGTAATCCGGTGGCGGTGATGGTTACTTTCAGCCAGTTTGTGGTGCCGCTTTTGCAACGGCTGCAGGGGCAGCTGCCTTCTCCGCCCTTACGACTCACAGCGATTGCCCAAACACCGCTAAAAAGCCGCCTGAAGCGCACCGACTTTCTGCGTGGCATTTATACTTGTGATGAGCAGGGCGTGCTACATGTGCGCAGCACAGGTGCCCAGGGCTCGGGTATTTTGACTTCCATGGTGATGGCCAACTGTTTGATTGAACTTGGCGATGACCAGGCAGACGCACAGCCAGGCGAGGCGGTCTGCATTCAACCGATAACGAGCTGGCAATGACCGAACAACTGATTGACGATTTTGGCCGCCGAGTGCGCTACGTGCGCATTTCGGTGACCGACCGCTGCGACTTCCGCTGCGTGTACTGCATGAGCGAGGAGATGACATTTCTTCCCCGTGCGCAGGTGCTCACGCTGGAAGAGCTCGCCATGGTGGCGCGCGCCTTCACCGAGCTTGGCGTCGAGAAGATCCGCCTGACCGGCGGCGAACCGCTAGTGCGCAAAGGGATTGAGCAACTGGTGGACGAGATTGGCGCCCTACCGGGGCTGGACGATTTCACCATGACCACCAACGGCGCCAGCCTGCGCAAGCACGCCAAGCGGCTGTATGACGGTGGCCTACGTAGGCTCAACATTAGCCTGGACTCCCTCGACCCCGAGCGCTTTAAGCAGCTGACGCGCACCGGCGACTTAGCCAAAGTGATCGACGGTATCCACGCCGCCAAAGAGGCGGGCTTCAAGCGCATCAAGCTGAACGCGGTGATCTTGAAGGGGCGCAACGAAGACGAAGTGCTCGACTTGGTGACCTTTGCCCGTCAGGAAGGCCTCGATATTAGCTTTATCGAGGAGATGCCGCTGGGCGATGTGTCGGACCACTCCCGGGCAGAGACCTTCTACTCCAGCGACGACGTTCAGGCGTTGATCGAAACACGCTACCCGCTGACACCCACTACGGAGAGCACACCGGGGCCGTCGCGCTACTTCAAAATGGCCGACAGCGACAGCCGGGTGGGCTTTATCTCGCCCCATAGCCATAACTTCTGCGATAGCTGCAACCGCGTACGGGTCACCGTGGAAGGCCGCCTGCTGCTCTGCCTGGGTAATGAGCACTCGGTAGACCTGCGCGCCGTATTGCGCCGCCATCCTGGCGATATGCAGGCGCTCAAAACCGCCATTATTAACGCCCTACCGCTTAAGCCCGAACGCCACCACTTCACCACCGATGGCGACGTGCAGGTGGTGCGCTTTATGAACATGACCGGAGGTTAACCGTTGGCAGCCGCTTCACGCGTTCCCGTTCACATCGTCACCGGCTTTTTAGGTAGCGGCAAAACCACGCTTATCCACAGCCTGATTGAACAAAAGCCTGTGGGTGAGAAATGGGCCATTCTGGTCAACGAATTTGGCCAGATCGGCATTGATCAGGCGATGTTTGATGCGCGCGATGATGTGGTGGTGAAAGGCTTGCCCGGCGGCTGCCTATGCTGCCAGCTAGCGTTCGTGCTTCAGGCGGCGCTGGTCAATTTATTGGCGCGCAGCAAGCCCGACCGAGTGATTATTGAGCCCTCTGGCCTTGGCCACCCGGCAGGGTTGCTGGACCTGCTGCGCGGCGAGGCGTTTCAAGACGTGGTGGCGGTGCAGGATATCATCGCCACGCTTGACCCACGCCGATTGGATGAAGCCCGCGTGCGCGAGCACGACACGTTTCAGGATCAGCTAAATATGGCCGACGCCATCGCTATCACCATGGGCGAGCAGGCAAGCAACGCCCAGCACCAACAAGCGCAGCAGTTTATCAGCACGCTATGGCCGGCCCGTAAATGGGTGTACACCGTTGAGGAAGGGGTACTGCCGGTTTCGCTCATCTTGGACAGCGGCCAGGCGCGCCAACAAGATCAGCCTGCGATGCCTGCCGAGCATCAGGCTCTGGCAGCCAGCCCTAGCCTAGAGGGCGCTTTTTTCGATTTTCCGCCCCCTCCTGGCCAGCCCCAACAGCAAACCGCCACTGCCCTGGGTTACACCAGTACGGGCCTGCGCTGGCACCCTACCGAGCGATTCGACCTTGATCATCTCGCCTATTGTTTTAGCGAGCTGCCCACTACGGCGCGGGTAAAGGGAGTATTCCACACCGCTGACGGCTGGAAACGGTTCAACCGCGCGGATGGTGCCCTAAGCGTTGCCAGCAGCGCTTGGCGGCAAGACTCGCGGCTTGAGGTGATTACCCCCGAGAGCTTTGAGCACGCCGCGCTGATCGCGGCGTTACTCATCAAGCTGCATGCCTCAAGCGTAGGACTGAGCTAGCACGGCTGCTTCAATGTCATTAACGGACACCGGCCGTCCGAACAGATAGCCCTGAAAGGCGTGACAGCCATGGGCCATCAGCCACGCCTGCTGTGCTTCCACTTCCACCCCCTCGGCAATCACATCCAGGTTTAAGCTCTTCGCCAGGGCAATGGTACTTTCCACAATCGCCGCGTTTGCTTTGCTCTCTAGCACTTGCTGCACAAAGGATTGGTCAATTTTCAGCTGGTCCAACGGCAGTTGGGCCAAGTAAGCCAGCGACGAGTAGCCGGTGCCGAAGTCGTCCAGCGAGAAACGAACGCCCAAGGCTTTTAGACTGAGCATTTTATCGCGTGCATCGTCACGCGCCTCTACAAACAGCGTTTCAGTGACTTCTAATTTCAGCTGCTCTAGCGGCGCTTGAGTGCGCTGAAATACCTGCTCGACCCGCTGCAGAAAGTTGTTCTCGCGGAATTGTAATGGGCTGATGTTCACCGAAATCGTGAGCCTATTCAGCAGCGGCGAACCTGCCCACTGGGCTAACTGCTGGCAAGCCTCTTCCAGCACCCACTCCCCGACATCATTAATCAGCCCTGTGCTCTCTAGCAGCGGTATAAACTCGCCCGGCGAGACTAACCCACGCTCAGGGTGCTGCCAGCGCAGTAGGGCTTCAACGCCTATTAATCTACCCAGACGATCAACCTGAGGTTGGTAATGCAGCCGCCATTGCTGATGCTCAAGCGCTTGGCGAAGCTCCGACTCTAGTTTTACCTTAGCTAGCAGTTTTGCCTGCATGGAAGGGTCAAAAAAGCGCACTGCTCGTCGGCCGCTGGCTTTCGCTTGAGAAAGTGCCATATCTCCCTGTTGAAGATAGTCGTCTGCGCTGCGCTGGCTATCTGCGATGATCGTAATACCTACGCTAGCGGTGACTAACGCACTCTCTTCCCCCACGCTGATCGGCTCATCCAGCGCCGCCAGCAGCTTATACGCGATATGTTCAGCCAGTTGCTGAGTTTGCCGTGGGCTACCATCAATCCCTTCAATCAGCACCGCAAACTCGTCGCTTCCCAACCTTGCCAAGGTGTCGGTATCTCGCAGCATTCGCCCAAAGCGCCGGGCAATACTTTGCAACAGCTGGTCGCCCGCATGGTGGCCTAGGGTATCGTTAACATGATTAAAGTTATCAATATCGATCAGGATTAACGCGCCGCAGCGCTGATGGCGGTTAAGCTCTTTTAACGCTGTACCAATACGATCAATAAACAGTCGACGGTTAGCAAAGCCGGTTAACGGGTCATAAAAGGCAAGCTGGTGGATCTCCTGCTCGGCCGCTTTACGCTCACTAATATCGCTCATGGTCGCCACGTAGTGGGTCAATTCACCGCCGTGGCCATACACAGCGCTAATGGTCAGCCACTCAGGAAACAGCTCGCCGTTTTTGCGCTGATTCCAGATCTCCCCTTCCCAGTTACCCGTTGCCATAACGCTACGCCACAGCCGACGATAAAACGCAGCGTTATGGTGGCCGGAACTAAACATACGCGGGTTTTTGCCAATCATCTCCTCATCGCTGTAACCGGTAATACGCTTAAAAGTATCATTAACCTTCAGGATATTGCCCCGCGCATCGGTCACCATAATGCCTAAATGCGCCTGGAATGCAGCAGCGGCGATTTGCAGTTCAACCTCGGCTTGCTTCGCGTCGGTAATATCGCGGGTCACAGAAAGCACTCCTTCAAAGTATTTTGTTTTGCTTGCCAAGGGGCTAACAGTGGCATGAAAGTAACGTTGCTGTTGGCCTAGCATCAGCGGGTATTCAAACGTCGCCACCTGACGGGTTTGCTGAACTTGATGAAAGATGGCGTCAAAGGTGTTTGCCAACGCGGGGGGCAACACCTGCTGATAGTGCAATCCTAGCGCTTGCTGGCTACCCAAGAGTAGCTTGTCCTTTTCGATGGCATGGATAAAGCGAAACCGACCCTCACCATCAAATACAAAAATCAGGTCTTGTAGGGAGTTAATCAGCGCATCCATCCGCATCTCACGGGTCTGCAACTGATAAGAGAGTGCGAGGCGGTTCAAATAGTGGCGCACTCCCCACGCTCCCAACAGCGCAATGATCGCCATAACGCCCGTTAACACCAGTGTTCGTTGGCGCCAACCTGCTAATAACCGCTGCACATCCACGCCCACCGCCACCAGTACCGGGTAGTGACTGACTCGCTGCAAATGGAACAGGCGCTCCCGCCCATCAATGGATGAAAGCGCGGTAAATGTTTGTGACGCTTCTTGCGTCTTGAGCCACTGTTGCGTAGCAGAATCTTCAATTTGCCTGCCCACGGTAGCGCCGTTTGTGGGCATGGGATGGCGGGCAATTAACTTGAGGTTGGCGTCTATTAAGGCCATGCTTTCGCCGTCATAGACGCGCATTTGCTGCAGCGCTTCGATCAGGGTCTGCGGCACCAGCCGAGCAACCACCAAGCCGTTAAAATTACCACTTGCATCATTCAACCGCCGAGCGTGATAGAGGTAGAACTGCTGGTTCTGTGATGACCAGTAAAGCGGCGTGACCAGCTCTTGCTGCTTGCCTTGCTGGAAAGAGCGAAAAAAATCAGTCTCACTAATATCAAGACCCGCATGCCGGTTATTGCTACTACTTACCCAGACACGCCCTTGGGCATTGAGAACGCCAAGCTCATCAATTAGTGGCATATAGCCAGCCAAACTTTCTAAAGCATACTGTATGCTCGCCGTATTATTGAGGCCCGTCCCTCCGACACTCTCCACTCGCTCCGCCAAGGTAAAAAGTGCCTGCCCACTCTGCCCCAGCATACCCTTTGCCCACTCGGCCACTACATTCGAACGCGAAATGGCTCGAGACTCAGCCGAGCGTATCTCTTGCTGGTACTGCCCTTCCAATAACCAACCGAATAGCAGCAACATGACGCACAGAGCCAACGCAAATATGACGATGGCTTGCCGCTGCTGTCGGCGATACATCGGCACTGCTTGAGTTTTGTGGGCTAACTCATCACTGCGAGAGGAGCGCATCAAATATTGGCCTTATTCAAGTGTCGCGCAAGCGCACCTGATACAGTGTAAAAAATAACAGTGAAAGATACACCACAGCGACTTCATGGTCGCAATGCTAGATAGTGGCGCTTCGCTTTTTTGATGTATATCAATTTTTTGTCTAACCCAATGCAGCAAAAAAGCCCCCTTTTCCTGATCAAGAGGCAGCTATGGCATCACTAGGCCAAATGAGCGACTACGAAATACGCCTGATCCGCATTTTTAAGACGGTCGTTGAGTGCGGCGGTTTTACCGCTGCGGAAACCACCTTGGGGATTAGTCGCTCGGCCATTAGCCAGCATATGAACGACCTGGAGGGACGGCTGGGGTTTTCCCTCTGTCAGCGAGGACGCGGCGGATTCAGCCTAACAGAAGAGGGGAAAGAGATTTATCAGGCAGGGCTAACACTGCTTACGGCGCTGGAGACCTTTAAAAGCGACGTTAACGCGCTGCATCACACTATCAAAGGCGAATTGAATATCGGTATTACCGATAACCTCGTCACGCTACCCGCCATGGATGTGACCCATGCGCTGGCAGCACTCACCGCCCCTCATCACGAGGTAACGGTCCATATTCATATGGAGCCATCGGACGCGGTGATTCGCGGCGTGATGGATGGTCACCTGCATGTGGGGGTGGTGCCTGCGGTGAATTTGCCCACCAGTTTAGAAACACGACTGCTGTACGACGAACCCTCTTACTTATACTGCTCCGCCGAACATCCACTGTTCAGCGTGCCCGATGAGGCATTGAGCCTTGCACAAATCGCCAGCCACCCGGCGATTCGCCCGCGCTACCCACTACCTGATGCTGCACGCCAAGCCCACGAAGCACTCAACCTACAGGCTTCTGCCTCGGACCGAGAAGGGGCCGCCTTTCTGATTTTGACCGGGCGCTTTATGGGCTTTCTACCCGAACATGTCGCCGAGCAGTGGGTGGCAGCAGGCAAGATGCGCGCGCTTCACACCGCTACTCAGCACTACCGCATCCCGTTTGTACTGATTACCCGCCATGACCGCCGCCCCAATCGCGTGGTGGATGCGTTTTTGGGGTTTATCAGTGGGGGAGACTAAGCCTGACAAAGCTCGGCTAATTGCCGAGCTTTGTCATACAGCCACTATCATCGACAGCCGATCAGGATTGCTCTGTCACCTCGCTGGCCATCACTGGCGCAGGCCCCGCCTTTGGAGATGACGCCAATACCTGGCTTGCGACGTAGTAAACAATCGCCCCCAGCGCGGAGCCAGTGAACCAGCCGTAGTCATAGAACCAGTTCATCGTGCCGGTTAACAGTGACAGTAAGGTCAGTACGACAGGAACCCCGAAAGCGATAAAACCGGCCATGTTGACCGCGGGATAGGCGTGACTATCCAGGTACAGGCTGGGCACATCCAGGCGCTGCTTTTTAATCAGGAAGTAGTCCACCGCCATAATGCCCGCAATGGGGCCTAACAGACTGGAGTAACCCAGCAGCCAGTTGGAGTACATTTGTTCAAGAGACACTCCAGGAGGAATGATGCCTGCCTTTTGTAACAGGTCATAGCCCATCAGCAGCACTCCCACCGCACCGGTTATCAGCACGCCACGCGTCTGGTTGATCACTTTTGGCGCTATGTTCTGAAAATCATTGGTAGGTGAGACGATATTAGAAGCGGTGTTGGTCGAAATAGTGGCAATAATGATCAATAACATCGCCATAATGACCCAGAAGGGGCTGTCGATATAACCGATTAACCTCACCGGGTCTGCAACAGTTTGCCCTACTAGCGATTCAGACGCAGCGGTTAGTACAACTCCAAGGGCAGCAAAGAAGAACATCGTCAGCGGTAGACCAATAATTTGGCCTGCAATTTGATCTTTTTGGCTTTTGGCAAAGCGGCTGAAGTCAGGAATATTTAGTGAGAGAGTCGCCCAAAAACCCACCATGGCGGTCAAACCGGCAAAGAAATAACCATAAACGGAAGCCCCCTCAGGGCGCGATGGCGGTTGAGCCAGCAGCTCGGTCATCGACATATGCGGCCACGCCCACATCATCAGGCCAACGCCTACGGCCAACAGCAGCGGTGCAGCCAACGTTTCCAGCCACTTAATCGACTCCGCTCCGCGAATGACCACATACAGGTTCATCGCGCCGAAAACAAAAAAGCCAATCACCTCCCCCACGCCACCCAAAGCAGCCCAGGCAGGAATTAGCTCCGACAACAGCAAATGGATAGCTAAACCACCAAACATGGTTTGAATACCGAACCAGCCGCAGCCCACCAGCGCGCGTACTAGGCACGGCACATTCGAGCCCAAAATACCGAAGGATGAGCGCAATACCACCGGAAAAGGAATCCCGAACTTAGTGCCGGGAAAGGCATTCAGCGTCAGTGGAATCAGTACGATGACGTTGGCCAGCAGGATGGCAAAGAGCGCCTCCCCCACGCTCAAGCCGAAGTAGGCGGTTAGCACCCCACCCAGCGTATACGTGGGCACGCAGATCGACATCCCCACCCATAGTGCCGCGATATTCCACTTACTCCAGGTACGCTCACTTGCCTGGGTAGGTGCAATATCTTTATTGAAGCGGGGACTATTGCGCACGTCCTCACCAACATTAAGTTCAATCAACCCCTCTCTGTCTACCATCTGGGTTCTTGAGCCAGTCATTTTATTCTCCTCAGCAGCGACATTGCCGACCGCCTGTACGGGTTCAGCTTTTGTCGCAGCAATAAGCATGCCTAAACTGAAGACAGGATCGTTAACTTATTGAACAAAAAGCTGACTTGATCGACAGATATGCAGTCACCGCACTCTCAATTTTTATTGTGTTTTTGAACGCGACGTAAGACCACTAAAAACCTTAGCTGGTTAAAAAAATAACGCACCAAAAAGATACAAAAAAATCATTTAAAACCACGAAGAAACTTCACAAGCTATTGATTTATAAAAATATAAAAAAATCACCAAACATGTGCACGTATTCACCAAATCAGTAAAAAAAGGCTCTTTAAAAAACAAAAACATATAAAATCAACAACTTAATATCATACTCAACGGTAGATAAAAAATCCTTGAAAAGAGACGGCATAAAGGACTATGTTCAAAAAGCTGTCAAACATGACAACTTTCAACATAACAATAAACACTCGGCTTTAACGCCGGTGTCACCACACGCCAAGTGACTGTCATCACACTCATAAATATTAGCGATTAGTGTTTTTAACTTGCCGTGATGCGCTAGCCAGTCTGGTGAGCGCGTATGACACGAGAGGGCTTTGTATGCAGAAGATGAAAATCGGCCTGATTCAAATGGGCCTAAAAACCAGTACCGACCTGGAACCCGCCGCCATTCGAGACGCGATGAACGAAGCGCATCTGCCGCTGATAAAACAAGCCGCTGAACAAGGCGTGCAGGTGCTGTGCTTCCAGGAAGTGTTTAATCAACCCTACTTTTGCCCCAGCCAGGACAGCAAATGGTACGCCGCTGCCGAGCGGGTGCCGGAAGGCCCCACCTGCCAGATGATGCAGAAGCTCGCCGCCGAACACCGTATGGTGATCATCGTCCCTATCTATGAAGAAACCGAGACCGGCGTTTACTACAACACGGCAGCGGTGTTCGACGCTGACGGTAGCTATCTGGGCAAATACCACAAAACACACATTCCCCAAGTGGCTGGCTTTTGGGAAAAATTCTTCTTTAAGCCGGGCCAATCCAACTGGCCGGTGTTCGATACCGCCTACGGCAAGATCGGCGTGTATATCTGCTA
>NZ_JAMZBE010000079.1:0-17525 GCF_024158645.1 Halomonas sp. 707B3 | reverse complement strand
AGCGCCGACACAGCACAAGTGATAACTTGTCACCGGTTGAGTATGAAAGGCGTTACTTTAAGAGCCTAACGGGTGTCTAGAATATCCGGGGCGATTCATCCAGCCCCGGTGATAAATCCCAATAGGCGTGGGAGGGGCGCGCATAGCAGTAGACACAGCCATGCTCACAGCCGCGATAGGGATTAAGCGAACGATCAAAAGGTAAATCTGGCGATTTGTTCCAAGAGAGTGCGCTTTTACTGGCTTCCTCGCGCACTTCTGTTGCCAGCGAAATAGAGGCTTCTTCCTGCCACCAGCCGTCATCCTCCGCCACGCTGCGGGTAGGGGCGAAGCGGTTATGCGGGTCGTAGGTTGCACCGCGCCCTTTATGCACGGTAGCGCGGGAAGGGTCAAACGCCGCCATCTGCCACCTCGTAAGATATGTCGCTATATATGTTTAAACATACAGTATATGGCGTATGAAAGAAGGTGCAAGTACCAAGCGATTGGCTTCACTCAAGCAGGAATAAAAGACACTGCTAGCCCATACTGATGAGTGCGTGATGGTTTGCCTGGAAAGAGGGAATTTGCCTTATGAGCCTGCAAGCGCATTTTGTACTGATGGCACGGTATAACCAGTGGATGAATGCAAAGGTATATGACGCAGCCAGCAGGTTGAGCGCAGCTGAACTGGCCGAAGAGCGAGGGGCTTTTTTTGGCTCTATTCTAGGTACGCTGAACCATTTAGTCGTTGCCGATACGCTTTGGCTAAAGCGGTTTGCGACCCACCATTCCTCCTCAACCACTTTGGCCGTTATGGAGCCGCTGCCTATTCCAGGCCGGCTTGATCAGCCGATGTTTGATGATTTGGAAGGTTTAACAGCACATCGTAAATGGCTAGATGACGTCATTATCAACTGGATCGTCGCGCTAACAGATGATGAGTTAAACGCCGCTCTGAGTTACCACAACACGAAAGGCGTGGCATCAAGTAAACGCTTCTCACAGCTTATCTACCACTTCTTCAACCACCAAACCCACCATCGCGGACAAGTGAGCACCTTGCTCTTCCAGGTAGGTATCGATGTTGGCGACACAGACCTGCTGGCCCTAATACCAGACGAGCCTGAAAAACGATAAGATACTTAGCCCTGTCTAATAGAGCCTTATTGCTGATAGAGCTGTACCAAAGGCAGCCATGAATACTCTGGTAAGTGTTATAGGCTGCTGATTTTATTTGATATTTTTGCTATCTATATATTAGTGTGTCGGTCGGCTCACAAGAAGCGCCGCTCTAAGGAAGGAATTTCAAGCCCCATATCATCGGAGTACTCGTAGGTTATTCCATTTTCCTGCTCTAATATGCTGGATGCATAAGATCTGAGCCACAATTTTATACTTTTAGCTGAAAGTACATAGCCTTTTGAGCTTTCACTTCCTTTCAGCCGGTCTGGTAGTGCCCAGCCTGTTTTTTCCAAATTAGCTACCGTCACGATGAGATGCGCGAGTAATGGTTGTTCCGGGGCTACTTCTTCATGGAAATGGGGCCAGAACTCTTGATCACCTTCGGAGGCTTTCCATCCCTTATAGTCGTTAACCTCTGAGAGGTTTTTATAAGGATGTGAATGAAAGGTTCCAACTAGCTCTATATTGGGCCAGTAGTGTTCAAAAAACTCTTTTTTGCTACGTAATGAGTCAAAGTTGGGGGCTACCCACTCGTTATGGCGAACTGCGGAAGTTTCAACGGTGGCCATTGTGGCGATGACTTTGGCAGGTAATGTACCCTTGGCCGGAATAGAGTAGCCCCATAACAGCCCAAAAGTTTCCAGTTGGTCAAACCCTTTTGAGCGCAGAGTGCTTCTATGGCTAAATTTGTATGCTTCAATAGCGGTAGTGAACATCTGCGGAACGATGTTATCTTCGATATATGCAATTTTCTTCATATTGTTAATTATTCCTATGTGAGTTATGTAAGTAGCGTAACAAATAGTTTAATTTTCATTAAATAGCACCTTGCCAATAACGAACGGATGTTTCACCCACCACGCCATGCTGCGTACCAATCTCAATCACCGCTTGTTGGAGCGCGCGGGCCAAAGTTGGTTGGTGGCATAACGCTAACGACCGAATCATGCGCGTAATACGCAGATGGTTATGGCCCCCAGCTTTCAACCAGATATGGGTTTGTATCGATAGCGTTGGCTGAGCGGTGATGACGTTGCCATCCCGTGTTAGCCCCAAAAAATTTAACATTACATCCAGTGAGCGTTGCTGGTGGTGGCGTAAGCGCTCGTCATTCGCAAAAGCTGCTTGCACCGCAGGCGTTAAGAGCGGCGCAAAGCTATTAAAACGGCTCGCTTCTGGAATAGGAAACAGCCACTGAATATAGTCGTGGGTATGCTCTAGCCAAAAAGGCGAGAGCGCCCAGATATCTTCAAGTAAACGCCCTTTATGATCAGGGGATTCACCGCGATAAAACGCGAGTAAGCGGGTATCGTTATCCATTATGTCTCCCCATTAACATTTCAGCGTGGCCATGCAGCGCCAATCCGAGCGCAGGCAGTTTTCGTACAAAGCCTCAGTGTGTCTCGCAGGCAAGCGGCGTGTCCTGGTAGTGCGCTAGTACCTGCTCAGCACTCTTTTTTAATGCCTCACGCCACGTGGCAGGGGCGGTGACTTTCACATTGGCGCCCATGCCCATCAGCCACCAGAGGGTTTGCTGGTCATCCGGTACTTGGGCGGTTAACCGGTACCAGTTACTGTCGGGGAGGGCTTCAATGGTTTGCGTCTCAGAAAGCGGTGTTTCCTGCAGCAACCACGCCACAGGTTTTGCGATTTCGGCTTCCAGTGTCACATCGCTTGGCCCTTGCCGATAACCAAACGCGCCGCTCTGAATATAGTGGTCAATATCAAAATCAGATTGTGACTGCCAGGGGTGTTGGCTGAGCGAGGCTTGTTTAATGCGATGCAGGGCAAACTGACGCAAATCCTCAAACCCGTTTACATGGGCCAGTAAATAAGTCGCGCTATGGCGGCTGACGATGCCTTGCGGATGAAGCGTGAACGGCTTTTCTGTTTCGCTGGAGCGCGACAAATAGACAACATCAACTGCCTTTTGCTCAAGCAAGGCTTCAGAAATAGTTTGCCAAGTGGACTCATCTATTTCAGCCGGAATCAGCGCTTTACCATTAGGAATGGCACGTACTTTTTTTGCCCATTGGCTAAGCCCGTTGGCGTTCATTTCATCCAATAACCGCCGAGCATCGGTAAAGTGGGGCGATAATTGTCCGACCACCACCGGGGGTAAGAGCCCTTTTAAATACTCTTCCGCTAGCACCAGCGTTAAGGCGCTGGGTACATCCAGTGCCGGTAGCTGGCACTGAAAATCACGATCAAAATACCAGCGGTAAGGCTTCTGGCTATCGTCGCAGCCAATCGGAAACTGAGTGGAGAGCTTCTGGCTAAGGTCACGCTGTAGGGAGCGAGTGTCGATCTTAAAACCGCGCTCGGCAAGCTTCTCCTTTAGCACAGGGGTCGCGATACGCCCAGGAAAGCGGGGAATCAGCTGCAGCATGGTTAAATAACGAAAGAGCGTATCGCGTGCTTCGGACATAGTAACGCCAACCTTGGCCACTGTGATAAAGATTAAGAGTTTACCGCGCCTCACAAAACTTAGCGACTCTCTCGGGTAACCCATTGGTCTCTTTGGCGATTAGGTGAGCGCGATGACGCCAGAGCATGGCAACTCGCACATCGGGTTGCGCATTGGGCAAGTGCCACCAAAGCTCGGCAGGGTGAGTATCTGCCGTGACTTCGAGAGACGTGCCAGGGTGCCCCTCCAACCAGCGATACACCTCCATTGCATTGCGGCCCACGCACACCGGAAACAGCGGTGCATCAACCGGTAGCGCAACACCTAACGCCAGCAGCAGCGTGTTCACTTCATGGTCGCACGCCAGGTGCCAACGATGCCGACTAGCTACCAAGGGGGCGGTAAGATGCCCCGCCACACAATGCCAAATCAGATGCGCCTGCAAATAGTGGCGCGCTTCTTCCGTCAGCGTGGCGCTATAGCGAGGGCAAAAATAGAGAAACTTGCCATCGGTGCTGGCGCTACCGAAATATTGATCAGTAATAGGAGACAACATTAAGAACTGGCTAAAAAAGCTCATAACAGGCAGCGTTTCGGCCCATGTGTCGCGATCCGCCTGCCACTTCGCAAGCTCCTGTCGAGCGCAATCATCAGTAATTAAACAATTGGGCATCATCACCATCATCTTTACCCTCCGCGATGTTAGAGGTGCACGTTATAGTGATGATGCGACAACTAATGTCGCGTTATTTTTGAATATGCATACTTAGGCGTTATGTGGAGAGGAGGGCGATAAGAGAAAGTAGTAGCCTGAATCACTAGCCCGCCATGCATCATAATGATAACCTCACTATCATTAACTCCCTCCGCTGTTTAGCATGAAGCATATGTTGCGACATAAGATGTCGGAGCATGGGGGTATCAATAGAATTTGGTATAAAGCCAAATGCGTGGCCATGGTGGCTGCGTAATAGAAGAGTGGCTAAAGCCACTACGATAAATATGGATCAAAAGGGATCATTGTAATGAAAATGCTGAAGTTAGGATTTGCGGTGGTTAGTATGGCCGTGTTATCAGGTTGTGCCACTCTCACTAACGACCCAACAGTACCTGTCGCTCTATCGTTTAGTGATGGCTCTGATGGGCAATGCAAGTTACAGAATAAGCGTGGTTCGTGGCAAGCTACTATCCCTGGTACTTATCCTATCCGGCGCTCAGATGATGACCTGAAATACGATTGTGAAACATTCGACGGTCGCGAAGCGTTTGGTTCAATCCCTAGCACTGTGGGAGCTAAGATCGTAGCGAGTGCGGTATTTATCGACTTTGGCATTACGGATGCTATTACCGATAAACACCGGGACTACCCCTCTAACTTTGTAATCCCAATCAATCGTGCCGAATCTCAGCAGTAAGGCATAAAGATAAGCACCAAAATAGGTGCTTATCTTCTTTCCAGGGGATATGTCTAATGTTGCACCGCTTAGCTACCTTTCGCACAGTGACAGCAAGTTTCATCTTTCTTGCATTAGCAGGATGCGGCTCGGTAGGAGTGCAGCCTGTCGCAATGGGGGTTGCTAAACCCGCTAATTGTGCGTTGGATCAGTACGTCAGTGAAAATGACATCGAGCAACCTTATGAAGTGGCTTGCATGATTTCATCAAAAACGGGCACAACGCTTGGGCATGATAAAAGTGCTTCAGCAGCGATCAACAACGCTCGTGCGGATGCCTGCGCCTGTGGCGCTGATGCGATTGTTGTGGAGTCTGCAGAAGAAGAGGGCATTACCCTTTTCACCTGGGGTCAAGGCAAAGCTCAGCTAAAAGCAGTACGATACTTAGATTAAACCACGCGCTACCAGCCCAGCATTGCTGGACTGCTTCGTAAATCTGATAAGAGATGGTAATGCAAAAAGTTTATCAAATAGTAGCGTTTGCATTTTGCGTGCTTTTACCGCTAGCGGCTACTGCACAAAGCAGCACCGATGATGAATATAGCGCCCGTTATAACAAATGCATGGATGCCTCCGGTGGCGTCACGGTGAACATGCTGAACTGTATTGCCGATGAAATAGCCGCCCAGGATACACGATTAAACACGGCGTATAGCGATGCCCGTAGCGAGCTTTCCGAAGAGCGCCGCGAAGCTTTACTCGCCGCCCAGCGCTTATGGATCTCCTACCGAGACGCCAACTGCAACTTCTACGCCACGGCGGGCGGTACGCTGGCGCAAGTAGTGAGTAATGAATGCTTTTTACGGGAAACCGCCCAGCGTGCTACTGAGCTGGAAAATATGGTGGGGTGGTAGGTGGTCTACGCGTAGATACCCAATGGGGCACTTTAATAAGCCACGGTGATGGGTACTCTATCTTAGCCAGGACGGAGCTTGGTAAGCGTTAGATATGAAGGCCAAGCGTATAGCCAGTTAATCAGAGTGGGCCAAAAGAACGCGCTTGAAGCTTGAGTAAGGAGACAAATGCAGTGATCTTGAAGGAAAAAGATGCTTTAGCGTCCAGTGATAAGCGCAGCCAGTACGGGTACCAGCAAGAAAAGGATGTGGCGTTTTACCTGCGCCGCGAGTTTGGGGATCACGACCAAGTGCTAGTCTTCAACGATTTGCGCTTAACGCATAACGGAGAAAACGCGCAGATCGATCATCTGGTGGTTTACCCGTTTGGTTTTATCGTCATTGAATCCAAAAGTATTAGCGGCAAAGTCAATGTGAACGCTGAGGGGGAGTGGTCTCGCAGCTATCGCGGCGAATGGCGAGGTATGCCGTCTCCCATACGGCAAGCCGAGCTGCAGCAGGCCTTACTGAAAGACCTGTTACGCGCAAATGTTGAGAAGTTCGTTCGCAAAATTCTCGGCATTCAAGGCCAAGTAGGTGGGCGAGAGTGGCATGTGCTTTGTGCCGTCTCCAGCTCGGCCATTTTAGACCGCAAGAAAATGCCAGCAAAAATATCTGAACTCACGGTGAAGTCTGAGTTTGTTGTAGAGCACGTTAAGAAACTGATGGGTTCGCTAGGTTCGTTATCGGTATTAAAAGGGCGTGCCCGTTTCAACGAACAAGAGCTTTCAGCGCTAGGCAACTTTTTAATTCAGCAGGATGCCGAGGCTAGGAAAACTTACCAGCCCTCACAGCCCGCTCAAGAGCATGCAGTACCTACCATTCGAGAGCCCGGCGTGGTGGAAGCCCCTCGCACAGCGCGCTTAACCTGCAGGCATTGCGGCGAAGCACATCTGCTGGAAGACCGCTACGGCAAATATGGCTATTTCGTCCGCTGCGGAAGTTGCCATAAAAACACGCCGATGAAACCCACTTGCGCTGAGTGCCAATCGCGCTCCGTCGTGGTGAATAAGAGCGGCCCGACCTATACCGCCACCTGCAAAAGCTGTAGTCACAAATTCATGCTCTTCCAGGCGGAGGTTAGTGCGAAAGCATAATCACTTTGCGGCTCTGTTCCTCTAGCGGGCAATAGCAGCGTGGCGTGTTTTTGTTGTGGTAGACGAACGCGCAACACTTACGCTGGTGAACCACTTTGATGCTAATGCCACACCTGGCGAGTGGCGATAAGCCACCAGTTCTACGCCATAGGCCGCTGCATAATCTAAACACGCTATATTGCGCCCAAGGCGCATAGGGAAACCCGTCATCGCATAATGACCAAAAAAGACAGGGTTGGCGTTGGTTGAGTAGCCATTTTCACGCGCCAAGGTTGGTTCCAACTCCATGGGGTGAGTGAGCCCTACATCATTAGGCCACCAGCGCACACGTTTACGTGTGGTACGGAATCCGGTCGCTGATGCGTAGGGGCGCAGTGCATGCTCGCAGCCAGCTACTACACGGTCTATTGCAAAATAGGTAGGCGAGTAAGTGTCTTGATAGGCCGCCATGGCATGGTCATCCAAGCAGTGAATACCGGCTGCCTTGAGATGCTGAATTGACGTTTCATGCCACCATGCGTGCACCACGCGGCACTGCCCCACTTCGAGGTAGAGTGGCTGTGTTCGCAGCCACTTAAAATGATCCAACAACAACGCTAAGCCGTCTTCCTCAGCGGCAAATTCATCGACCAGCCGTTGGCGATCGTGATGTTGTCGCGTTGCTTGAATAAAGGCGCGAGGGTTGTCTTGGTGCTGGTAGGTATCGCGTACCCAGTTCAGCTCATGGTTTCCCACTACCATTAGTGCCTGCCCCGCATCGACCATTTGACGTACCAAGCGAAGCACCGCACATGGGGCCTGCCCCTTATCAATAAGATCGCCGACAAACACCGCCAAGTGCCCCGGCTGGCTCCAACCCTGGCTCTCTTCGCGATACCCTAAGCGCATTAGCAGCTTCACTAACGTGTCGAACTGCCCGTGAACATCCCCGATGATATCGTAATGCGTTATGCTACCCATGCGCGGTCTCCTACTGTGGTGAGCAATCAGCTTCCCACAGCAGTGCGACATTAGGTGTCGCTCAGGTGGCTAGGCTTGCTTTTGGCAGCATAACTCTTGGATGGAGATAGCTCTCTAAGCACTTTCCACTGGCCGGTGGCGTGACGTTTATAGAATATCAGCATTTAATGCACTGATCTCTCAGTAAACCACTGAAGGAAAGCGTATGTTCCAAACCCTGGCGTTGGAGAATTTTACCGCCTTTAAGGAAACCTCTTTCGAGTGGTCGCCGGGCGTGAACGTGCTTATCGGTGCCAATGGCACCGATAAAACGCATATCATGAAATTAATGTATGCCTTGCAGATGCAGGGTCACGATGCGGCTGAACTGAAAAAGAAGCTGGCGGCGGTTTTTCGCCCTAGCGGCGATAAAGTATCACGCTTGGTTAACCGCAAAAAAGGCAGCAATACGGCGCGCATTAGCTTGTCCAACAGTGCGGCCCAGTCGTTATCGCTTACCTTTGATACCACTAGGCATCACACGTTTGAACTCCAGGGTGAGTGGGCTGTCGAGCGTTCCCCCGTATTCATTCCCGTTAAAGAGGTGCTCTCTTTCGCTCCCGGCTTTATCTCGCTCTATGATAAATATGAGCTCGCGTTCGAGGAAGTCTATTACGATATTATCAAACAAGCTTACTTGCCTGCCCGCAAGGGAATGCCACTCAATGATGAAAAGCCACTATTAGAGCTCATCCGCAAGACGGTAGGTGGAAAGGTGACATTAGAGGGGGATGAATTTCACCTTAGCGCAGGAAGTAAGAAGTTGGAAATGTCGCTGGTGGCAGAAGGGCACCGCAAATTGGCTCTGATTTGGCAGTTGATCCATAATGGCTCGCTATTTGCCAACAACACACTATTTTGGGATGAGCCAGAAGCGAACCTTAACCCTGCGCTCATGCCAGAGGTGGCTAAAATTCTGCTTATGCTTGCAGAGCGTGGTGTGCAAGTATTTGTAGCAACCCACGATTATGCCTTTCTGCGGGAATTGGATTTTGCACGTCAGGAGACGCCTACACGCTACTTCTCCCTTGAGCTAACGCAGGAGGATGGCGTTATTGCACATAGTTTCAGCCGCTACCGGGACATTCGGCCTAATAAAATTGCGGACGAGTTTCAGCGTCTTTACGACTTGGAAGTTCGTCACTCGCTGGGGGACTTTTCGTGAAACCCTGGGAGGCAAAGCCGGAGTGGTGCGAGTCGGATTTATACTTTGATTTTTCTCAAGCTCGTCAAGTAATTAAGCTAGACGACCAAGTGGCAGCCGCTGGTTTAACGCATCTATTAAAGGGTGGCGTTGATTTTGTTGTGGAGTGGGACACGCAATTATGGCTACTGGAAATTAAAGACCCAGAGAGCGGTGCTATTCCTGAACAGCATCGAGAAAAGCAGAGGCAACGCTTTCTTGCGGATATCGTCAGCCAATCGCTTATCGAGCGGCACTTATTCCCAAAACTGCGTGACAGCCTTATCTTTTTGGGGCTGGAGTATGGCGTTGTCAATAAGCCGCTGCGCTATATTACCTTAATAGGTTTGAGTGACTTAGAGCCTGCTCAGTTAGCAGGTTTACGAGACAGGCTCTGGCGAACAGAATGGGTGTCTGGGCCGCGTTATAGCGGTTGGCGCAAATCCTTTGATGTGCAGGCGTTCAACGTTGATCAATGGAATCGCCTGATGACCAAGTGCCCTATACTGCGTATCAGCCAGCAGTAGGCGGCTTTTCTTGGCGTTCATTACCCTACACAAACCCCATTGGCTGGCGCTGCCCTTGCTGTTCGCGCTCTTCCAGCGTTAGCGCATCTAGCAGCGTGTTCAAGCGGATGGGCAGCCCACGCAAGTCCAGTTGGTCTAGCGCTGTACGCACGTTGCCGGGGGTTAGGCGGCGCTGGGCTAGGTGGTTGGCGGGAATGGTGGCTAAACGGCGGTGGTCGCGTTCGGGTAGAACGGCTTTCAGCAGTTCGCGCAGCGGCTCGGGGGCTAGCGGTAAAAACTCGACCTTGAGATCAAAGCGGCGCATTACTGCGCGGTCTAGGCTTTCCACGCGGTTGGTGGTGGCAAGCAAAATGCCGTCGAAGTTCTCAATTTGCACCATTGGAGGCTTCGCCCCCTGAGCTGCTGGTGGTCTTTACCGATGGCTATATTGCCACTCCGCCCCAGCCGCCCGGTTACCCAGTGCTGTGGTGCTTGGCAGAGGACGGGCAGGCTCCGGCGAGCTGGGGGCAATCGTTAGCTTTAGGTGTTGCCGACACCATAACGTAGTGATGACTACCACTCGCCACTGTCCATCAGCGACCCTTGCTCAACGGCTGGGTTGTAGATGTAGCACCATGCGTCACCGTACTGGGTAGGTAGTGTCGTGCGGTTATAGAGGCCTTGGCTTGGCGCGTGGTGAAAGTAGCCCTCCAACTGGTCGAGCCGCGCTAGCTGTTCAGCGTTAATGGCATACACCTCCACCGCAACGCCTGTGGATGGCGTGAGCTTAGCGCCTGGGTAGGGGCCAAGGTCGTAAAGTGTGATTCCCGTTAAACGGTCTTGGCCCAGCATGTCAGCGCCGTTTAACCAATGATGATTGCGATGGCCGTGCTTTAACGTGCCGTATACTGCTACTCGCGGGCAGCGCTGGATGGCTTGGTGAAGATGCTGCATGACGTTCACCTCGTACAATATGATAAGAGATATTGCAGAAGCGCCCTGGCAGCTTGCCAAGGCGCTGTGCTTACTTACCTTTTAACCTAGCGTTTCTTACGCACCGGTTTTTTTTCACCCGTTGTTGGCTCTGCGTGTTGGGTTTGATGCGCCGTGCTGGGAAAGTGGGCGCGCACCAGCTCAAGCAGCCCCTGCGTAGAAGCGTCGAAGTCGGCGGCGTTGGCGTCGATGCGCTCGCTGATTTCACCCGCAATGCGCTTGCCTAGTTGTACGCCCCACTGGTCGAACGAGTTGATGTTCCAAATCACGCCCTGCACGAACACCTTGTGTTCGTAGAGCGCAATCAGCGCGCCCAGGTTTTTCGGCGTTAGCTCGTCGAGCAGCAGAGTGCTGGAGGGGCGGTTGCCGGGGCAGCTGTAGGGGTCGAGCTGGCTAAGCTCTTTGCTGTCGCCTTGGCTGCCTTCCATGAAGGCGTTGGCTTGGGCCAGCATGTTGGTCAGCAGCGCGAAGTGGTGGTCTTCCACGCCCGGTTCCGGCTTGAGCGAAGCGATAAAGTCGATGGGCACATAGCGCGTGCCCTGGTGCAGCAGCTGGAAGAAGGCGTGCTGGCCGTTGGAGCCGGTTTGGCCCCATACAATCGGGCCGGTTTTGTAGTTCACCGGGTGGCCGAAAATATCTACCGACTTACCGTTAGACTCCATATCCAACTGCTGCAGGAAAGAGGGCAGCTGGTTCAGCGCTTGGTCGTAGGGCACGATGGCCTGGGTTTCCGCGCCGATAAAGTTGATGTACCAGATGCCAATCAGCGCCATCAGTACCGGCATGTTCTGAGCGAAAGGCGCTTCGATAAAGTGGCGGTCCATCTCATGGGCGCCTTCCAGCAGCTCAATAAAGCCTTCAAAGCCAATCGAGAGTGCAATGGGCAAACCGATGGAAGACCACATGGAGTAGCGGCCGCCCACCCAGGCCCAAAACTCGAACACGTTCTCTTCGCGAATACCGAACTCCATCGCCGCTTTGCGGTTGGTGGAGGCGGCAATAAAGTGCGCGCCCACATCCGCGTCTTCGCCAGCGTTCTCCAGGAACCAGCGCCGCGCAGTCTTGGCGTTGAGCAGGGTTTCCTGGGTGGAGAAGGTTTTGGTAGAGACGATAAACAGCGTGGTGGCGGGGTCTAGCCGCGACAGCACTTTCTGAATATGGGTGCCGTCCACGTTAGAAACAAAGTGGAAGTGCAGCTCCGGGTGGCGATACTTCAACAGCGCACGCACCGCCATGTTGGGGCCGAGGTCCGAGCCACCAATACCGATATTGACCACGTCTTTAATGCGCTGGCCGTTATAGCCTTTCCACTCGCCGCTACGCACCGCTTCCGAGAACAGCTTGATCTGCTCGCGGGTGCGGGTGATTTCTGGCATCACGTCTTCGCCGTCCACATACACCGGCTCATCGCCCAAATGGCGTAGGGCGGTGTGGAGTACCGGACGGTTCTCGGTCACGTTGATAATGTCGCCAGAGAACATCTGGGCGCGGCGCTGTACCAGGGCGGAGTGGTCGGCTAGCTCAATCAGTTTGGCCAGCACTTCATCCGATACCTGATGCTTGGAGTAATCTAGAAAGAGGCCGCCGACGCGCAGGCTCATTTTTTCAAAGCGCTGCGGATCATTCGTAAAGTAGTCACGAATTCGGTCATTGGCGGTTTTATCGCGCAGGCGCTCTAGGGCCTGCCAAGTAACGCTGCGAGTGAGTTGAAACATAACGGGCGGTCCTGTTGTTTTTGCATCTGTTTTACATCGTTATCGCTAACGGGGCGTGTCCAACCCCTGGCGTCGCTGTTATTTATGTAAAAATACTACATATTGCGCGCTTGAGAACAACAGTTAGCGATAAATGGTAAGAAAAATGGTTAATAAAACAGCGGGGTGGTGGACGTCTTGAACGGCTGACTAAACAGCAAAAGGGCGAGGTTGCCTCGCCCTTAGTGTGCCGCCTTTAGCTGGCAACGGCGACTTGGGCAGCATCACGCTTGATAAACGCGTAGCCCAGGCCGGTAATCAAAGAGCCTACCACAATGGCTCCCAGGTAAAGCAGAGCCGGGGTAATAGCGTTAGGAATCAGCAGCACGAAGATACCGCCATGGGGAGCCATCAGTTTGGCACCCACCAGCATAGAAAGCGCACCTGTAACCGCGCCACCGGCGATACAGGCGGGAATCACGCGCAGCGGGTCTTTCGCCGCGAAGGGAATCGCGCCTTCACTGATAAAGCACAGGCCCAGCACGAACGAGGCTTTACCCGCTTCGCGCTCGGGGGCAGAGAACTTATTACGCGCCACGAAGCTGGCAATACCCATACCAATTGCGGGCACCATGCCGGCGGCCATGATCGCGGCCATTGGGCCGTAGGTTTCAGAGGCCAGCAGGCCGACGCCAAAGGTGTAGGCCGCTTTGTTGACCGGGCCGCCTAGGTCAAAGCACATCATGGCTCCGAGCAGAATGCCCAGCAGCACAGCATTGGTCGAGCCCATGGACTCCAAGAAGCTGGTGAGCGCGCTCAGCACGGCAGCCACCGGCTCGCCAATCACGTAGATCATCGTCAGGCCGGTGACCAAGCTGGCAATCAGCGGGATGATCAGAATCGGTTTGAGCGACTCAACGCTGGAGGGCAGTTTTACATGGCGCGTGACGGCGAGGGCCACGTAGCCCGCCAGGAAACCGGCCAGAATACCGCCGATAAACCCGGAACCAATCTCGGCGGCGAGCATGCCGCCAATCATGCCGGGGGCAATACCAGGGCGGTCGGCGATGGAGTAGGCGATGTAGCCCGCCAGAACGGGAATCATCAGCGCGAAGGCCGTGCCGCCACCAATCTGCATCAGCGCAGCGGCCAGGGTGCCTTCTTCCTGGAACGCTTCGATACCGAACACGAACGAGAGGGCTATTAACAAGCCACCCGCCACCACCATGGGCAGCATAAAGGAAACACCGGTCAGCAGGTGTTTATAGACGCCTTTCTCTTTCATGCCTTTTTTGGCGGTGGCGCTGCTGCTGGCGGCGCTGGTGCCGTCCTCAACGGCGGCATCGGTGAAAGCGGCTTCAAGGGTCGGGCGCGGCTTTTTCAGCGCGTTACTGGTAGACGTGCGATAAATACGCTTACCTGCAAAGCGTGAAGGATCCACTTCGATATCGCAGGCCAATACGACCACGTCAGCGTCGGCGATTTCCGCTTCCGTGAGTTTGTTTTGCGCGCCCACTGAGCCTTGGGTTTCCACGCGAATCTGGTGGCCCATGGCCTTACCCGCTTCGGCCAGCGCTTCGGCGGCCATAAAGGTGTGGGCAACACCGGTGGGGCAGGCGGTGACGGCAACGATTTTTTTGCCATTCCCGCTGCTGGCCGGGGCGGCAGCAGTGGCTGCCGGAGCACTGTAAATCGGCGCTTCCCGCTTAGCTTGGCTTAAAAAGGCGCTGGGGTCGGGCAGGGCGCTGGCAATTGGAGCCTGGAATAGCCGCTTGCCTTCGAACCGCTCTGGGGCGGGCACGTGGTCGGCAGCCACGACGATCAAATCGGCGTTAGCAATCTGCTCGGCGCTGGCGGCTTGCAGTGGCGCAATCTCGCCGTGCATCTCTACATGAACGTTCCAGCCCAGCCGCGTGGCGGCTTGCTCTAGGCGCTTGGCGGCCAGGAAAGTGGTCGCCATGCCGCTGGGGCAGGCGGTAATCAGGATTAGGTTCATCGCGTGGCTCCCTCGGTGTGGGTGTCGTCAAGACGCCGTACCCGGGTCTGTTGTTGGAGTGAGTCAAAATCATCGGCGTGGGAAGTGCCCACACCAACATGGCGTACCGCTTCGGCAGAAAGCGCCGTGGCGAAACGAAGCGTATCTTCGGGCGAGTGCTGGCTTAGCAGCCCGTGGAGCATACCGGCCACAAAGGTGTCGCCCGCGCAAACGGTATTGGTGGCGGTGACGGTCGGCGGCGTGGATTGCCAAATGCCGTGCTGGCTCACCCATAAAACGCCTTCGGCACCCGCTGAAATAAGCGCGTGTTCGATGCCGCTGGCGTGCAGCCGCTCGGCGGCGGCTTGGCGCTGTTGGTCAGAATCAAGTGCGCTGCCAGCCCAGTCGGCCAGCTCGGTTTCGTTGGGCTTTACGGCGGCAGGCTGCGCGGCAATCGCCGTGAGCAGCGCCGGTCCGCTGGTATCCACCCACAGCGGCACCCCGAAACCTTTCAGGAAGGCAAGCAGCTCGCCAAACGCGGGTTGGTCGATGCCGGGAGGCAGGCTGCCTGCGACCACCACGGCCTCAGGCGGCGCGCTACCTTCAAACAGGCTGCTTAGCGTGATGCGTAAAGCCTCCAGGTGGGCGGCTTCGATGGGCATGCCGGGGCCGTTGATATCGGTCACGCGGCCGCTCTGCTCGGCCAGTTTGGCGTTGATGCGCGTGTTGCCTGGCACCCGCACGAAGGCATCTTCGACGCCGTAACGGGGGAAGGCGAGGCTGAAAGGGGCGTCGTTCTCTTCGCCCAAGAAGCCGCTGACAATCACCTCGTGGCCTAGGCTTGCCAACACCCGCGCGACGTTCACCCCTTTACCTGCGGCTTCCAGCTGCGCGCCGGTGGGGCGGTTGACGTGCCCCAGCGTCAGCGCATCCAGGTTGAAGGCGAGATCCAGCGCTGGGTTGAGCGTAATACAGACAACTCGTGCCATTAGCTGGCCTCCAGGGCGTCGCGTACTTCGTCGCTGGTGGCTTTACTCAGCGCTAACTGGGCGCTGGCCTGGGCTTGGGCAAGATCAAACTCGCGCAGGCGGGCTTTGACCAGCGGGATTTGGCGTGCGCTCACCGATAGTTCATCAACACCCAAGCCCACCAGAACCGGCACGGCCATGGCGTCGGAAGCCAGCTCGCCGCAAACACCGACCCATTTGCCGTGAGCGTGGGCGGCTTCGACGGTCATTTGGATCAACCGCAGTACCGCTGGGTGCAGGCCATCGGCTTGAGCGGATAGCTCTGGGTGGCCGCGATCAATCGCGAGGGTGTACTGGGTTAAATCGTTGGTGCCGACCGAGAAGAAGTCCACTTCGGCAGCCAGCGTCGGTGCTAGCAAGGCGCTCGATGGTACCTCGATCATCACGCCAAGCTGTACATCGGTGGCGCGCTGCTGCGAGGAGATCTCGTTGAGCAGGCGGTCGTAAATGGCTTTGGCGGTGCGGAATTCAGCGACGTCTTTGACCATCGGCAGCATGATGCGTAACGGTTTGCCGACGGCGGCCATCAGCAGCGCGCGAATCTGAGTTTCCAGCACTTCTGGTTGGGTCAGCGCTAAGCGAATGCCGCGCAGGCCGAGGAAGGGGTTGTCTTCCTGGGGCACTGGCCAGTAGGGCAGCGGCTTGTCGCCGCCGACGTCCAGGGTGCGGGCGACGAGCGGGCGGCCATTAAGCGCATCGGTGGCTTCACGGTATTCGGCGATTTGCGTAGCCAGATCGGGAGCGCTGGAGTAAGCCATGAACAAGAACTCGGTGCGCAGCAGGCCGACCCCTTCCGCGCCGCGCTCTACGGCATCGGCGGCGTGGGCGGTGTTGCCCAGGTTGGCGGCAACCTCAACCCGGTGGCCGTCGCGGGTTTGCGCCTGCTCGAAGCGCAGCTCCCAGGCGTCCGCTTCACGCTGCTGCTGGTCGAGCAGCTGCTGCTCGGCGCGGCGCAGGCGCTCCTCGGAAGGCTGCGAGGTCACGCGGCCGCGCTCGCCATCCAGAATCATCATGCCGCCGTTGTGTAGCGCCATGATCGCTTCACCGGCACCGACTACCGCAGGAATGCCCAGCGCACGAGCCAGAATCGCGCTGTGTGCGGTCGCGCCGCCGCGAACGGTCAGCAGGCCGCGCACGCGGGAGGTATCCAAACGGGCCACATCAGAAGGGCCGATATCGTCCATCACCAGAATATAGGGGTGATCGGGCGGCTCGGGCAGGGTAACGTCGCAAAGCACGCCGAGCACGCGGCGGCCGACATCGCGCAGGTCGGCGGCGCGTTCGGCCAGCAGGCGGTCTGCCAGCATCTCTTGGGCGTGGGCGGCGGTGTCGATGGCTTCCCACCAGCCTGCTTCCGCCGAGCGGCCTTCGCGAATGGCGTCAATCGCCGCCTGGTGCAATTCGGGGTCGTCGAGCATCTCTTCGTGCATAGAGAGAATGTCGGCCACTTCGCCGCCAGGGGCGTTGTGTACCAGCGCCTGCAGCTGGGCAGCGCCCTCTTTCAGAGCGGCCTCTAAGCGTGCGATCTCTTGGGTGGGGTCGCTGGCATGCTCCGGGTAATCAAACTGCATCGGGCGAATGACGAACACCGGGGCAATCGCTAACCCTGGGGAGGCTGCCACGCCGGTGTGCGGCTTGTCGGCGGCCAGCGGCTCCACAGCAGGCTTGCTGGCGTTGGCAGCGGGCGTGGCATCGCGGCCCCCGTCGAACGGAGTGACTTTTTCACCCAAGCCCTCTTCGACAGCGGCGGCAATGGCATCTAGCGCGGCGCTTGCCTGTTCGCCCTCGGCAGAGAAGATCAGCCATTGGCCACGTCGCGCACCCAGGCCAATCACTTTGGTTAAGCTGGCGGCAGATACCGTGGTGGCGCTGCCTTCTTCCAGGCGCACGTTGATGGGCATGGGCTGGGCGCGGGCGATCTGTACCAGCTGTTTAGCCGGGCGAGCGTGCAGGCCGTGGGGGTTCAATACGCGCACGCGGCGGGTTTGGGTGCTGGCGGTTTCACCGGCCAGCGCTGCCAGCAGCTGGGCGCTATTTTTGCCCACAAAGCTGTCGCTTTCGCCGTTCTCTAGTACCGCCATCAGCTGCTCGAGCAGCGGCCGGTGGGCATCGCCGCTGGCGGCCAGGCAGAAC